>NZ_JACDNT010000042.1 GCF_017656475.1 Archaeoglobus sp. | reverse complement strand
TCGTTGTCCAGCGGACGGGGATTAAGAGCGTGCCGTACTGCGTACCGTCTAACTGTTCAACTAAGCCCGTGTTGAGGATTTCGGCCCTGTTAAGCCACTTTCCATTGGCCGTGTCCACACTGTCCGGAGCGAGCCAGAGGACTAAGCCGTCCGTCGGCGGGTTCAGCGGGTCGTTGTAAATCACTTGCATTTCTGAATCTGAAAGTGCACGATTATAAATTAAAATAAGTGCAATATCCATGTCTGCAAACTGGGTATCGCTCCCTTCATTCCTCCCAATTATCCAATCCCTTGCTAATCTGTCCGTGTCGGCGTTCAAAGCTTTTTCTTGAGAGAACTGCCCATTCAAATATGCTCTTGCATACTGACCGCTCTTAACACTCGCTCCAACCATCAGCCACTTTCCAATTTCAGCAGTCCCCGCATTAACGCCTGTTGTGCTTCCATCCGTCTGCTTAACTAAGATGATTATGTCTTTATCATCACTATCCACTCTTATACCGTTAACAGCTAAGTAACTGCTTAGTATGATGCTGTAAGGATAAGACGGGTTCAAAGAGTTCAATTTAAACAGAACTACTACAGACCAGTCCTGGCCTTCATCTACCGTAAACAGTGCAGGAATAACTCCATAATCATCCACTCCGTCGAAGTAAAGCCCATACGGCGCGCTCGCGGAGGGTGTGCTTTCGCTCACGGGGCGGAGCGGGATGTATGAAGCGCCGTAGATAGTCCCATCGTTCCCGTTGCCACTCTTATCGAGCCACTTTCCATTCGCCGTGTCCACCGAGTCGGGAGCATAGAAGAGGACTAAGCCGTCCGTGGGCGGGTTCATCGGGTCGTTGTAGATGGCCTGGATTTCGGAGTCAGAAAGGGCACGGGAGTAGATGAGGACGAGGTAGATTCTGCCGTCGAAGGGGTAGTCCCCTGCATAATTTTTCCCAATATGTAATATATTTTCAGTCGTGAATGTTGCTGTAACCGAACCCGATAATGTCTTTTCAAAATTATTGAGTACTAATTTGAGAGTAGAGCCGTCGTAAACAACTGAAATCATCATTGAGTCTGTAGGTTTTAAATTAGTCTCAAGTCGGACCCCTGCGAATGTAGCTCCCAACCCTACGTTCCCGCTCGCGAAAATCATAAGGCCGTCTATGGCCGGGTCTTTAATTGAAATTAATCTTCCAGAATTGTAACTATTCACTTTCCCGATAACGATAACTGAAAATTCGCTTACTCCAGCAAGGGGGTTATCTGCACTAACATAATCATCCACGCCGTCGAAGCTGAGTGCGTTATACTCTGTCATTATAATCCCTCCTTTAAGCTAAAATAAGAGAAGAGAGAGCTCACCTTAACCTCCTCGCTACCCGTCTCTCTATTTCAGTAACGAGCTTGTCTATATCGGCCTCTTCTCTTATTACCGAGCCGTGCAGGTCAACGTTAATCGTTATCGTTCCGCCCGCTGGCGTCGCTGTCGGCAGTAGTCCTATCCCCGGCGTAGTTATCAGTGGCGGCTCAACCGTTGGAAGCGGGAGCTTAGGCGTTAGGTCTTTCGCCGTGTCAATTCCCCGCTTGTAGCCCTCGACGATGTTCCGCCCGATGTCCTCGAAAACTTTCGACGGCGAGCTGATACCGAGCCAGCTCTTTATTGTATTCACCGCTTCTTCAACCGGATTTGTGAGGGAGTCTTTAATAACAGCAAATAGGCTTGAAAGTCCTGCCTTAAATCCATCAACGATGGCCCAGCCCAGTTCAATCGCCTTGGCCTTCAATTGTCCGGGCAAGCCCGCGATAAAGGCTAAAATTTCATTGAATTTTTCTTTAACTGGTTCAGCGATACGGGAGAACCCGCTCTTAATACCCTCCCAAGCCTGCTGTCCGAGTTCTTTTATTTTGCTCACAATCTTGCTCACTGCTGAGGTTATAATGTCCCATACTTTTTGCAGTACTTCATAGAGCAGTTCGTAGATTTTCGTCCACATCTCTATCCACGTAGTAACAAAATCATAGAGTTTTTCCGCGACCCATTTCAGCGCGCTGATAACCTTATCTCTGAACCCGCCGATGTTGAAGATAAGGGCTACAATCGCAGCGATAAGTGCCCCAATCGCGACGGCCGGAAGGCTAATCGCCCCTGCAAGTGCGGTAAGTGCTCCTCCTACTGCTCCAAGGGCGCCCGTTACGCTTGATAAAACCCCTCCCATTCCAAGTAGAGTCATGAGGCCACTTAGCGCTTTAATTGCTCCCGTCACAACCATAGTCGCCGAACCGAGCGCGATTACTGTGCCGGTTGTCTTTTTGATTGGTTCGGGGAGCGAATTAAAAGCTTGGAGGAGTTTTAAAATCGGCTGGAGCATGGAATTAAGGGCTGGCACGACGACCGAGCCGATGGTAATCGCTACGCTACGTAGATTATTCTGGAAAATCTTTAGCTGTTCCCCAAACGCCTCTTCTTGCTTTTTCCGTACTTCATCAGTAATATTGCCTGAGTTCTTTATCTCTTCGGTAAACTGACGGAGGGCCGGTGCGCCTTCTTGGGTCAAGATTGCTATCGCCGACCCTGCCCGGACGCCAAATATTTGCATAATATCCGCTGTGCTCGCCCCCGCATCTTGGAGTTTTTGCAATATTTCAGCGAGGCTGTGGGTCTCGGGGTTTAAATCCTCAACCGTAAGGCCAAGGCGTTCAATCGCTTCTTTCGCCGAGTCGGTTGGGTCGATTAGCTGGGCAATAGCCTGTCTTAGATAAGTACCAGCCTGCGAGGCCTTAACGCCGTGATTGGCTAAAATACCAAGCGCGGCCGACACTTCTTCCAGTGACCAACCGACCTGGTGGGCAAACGGGGCGACATATTTCATAGCCTCGCCGAGCTGTTGTAGGTTTGTATTGCTCTTCGTAACTGTAGCGATAAGCGTGTCATTTATCCTCGCTAAGTCTTGAACAGTTAAGCCGAACGCCTTCATTGTATTCACTGCTATGTCCGTTGCTTCGGCCATATCCATATGGGCAGCGACGGCGAGTTTGGCCACGTCAGTAACCGCTTCGAGGCTTTCCTTTGCTGAAAGGCCGGCTGAAGCGAGGTAATAATACGCCCTCGCTACTTCCTCCTGCGAAACAGCCATCGTATTGGCGATGTCGAGGGCTTTCTGTGCCAGCTTTTCCTCCATTTCGCGGCTCACGTCTCCCATAATGGCCACAGATTGTTTAAGCGCGGACTGAAAGTCGGTGAACTCCTCAATTGATTTCTTAAGAACTAAGGCTCCAAGTGCGGCCCCTGCCGCCATCGCGGCTGTCTTCAGCCCGCCCAGCTCCTCTGTAATCCCTTTTAATGCTTTCGTCGCGTCATCTTTAACTGCAACAATAATCTTTAGTATTTCATCATTTGCCATACCTCTCGCCTTCCACCTCGTTCAACACGCTGATTAAAACCACCCATTCCTCCAGCTCCGTTTCGGGCACTTTTTCAAGTTCGCTGGGCAGGACGTGGAAATACTGTGCGAGCTTAAGCCGCATTATCTTTCGCTTTAGTAGTGTTGCTTCTTTCTCGCTCGCTAAAAAGAAATAAGGCTTATCGGTGAGAATTCGCTTGGCGAGGAGCTTTACTTTTTTTGCTCGCCCTCGCTCAGGCCGGCGATGTAGTTTCCTGCCACCTCTGTGAGCTTGCGGTAAACAGAGTTCGGGAGCTGTTTTATCTCTTCTTCACCCAACCCGAAGACCATTTTTATTAGCGCGACGTTCGCCTCGGGGATTTTTTCTTTAATCGGCTGTAGATTATCGTCGAGGAACTCAACGATGAACTTGTCAACCTCGTAGCCCGCAGGCTCGCGGGCGGTAAACTCGCGTCCGTTTATCGTGACCTTTTTCTCCATAAGTACCACCACCTTATTCTTAATATTTTATTATAATATATATGATATATGGGAAAAGATGAAAGGGTGTCAAGTCCGCGGGTAGGCGTCGATAGAGTTGGTCAGCTTCGCCTTTACAGCGCTTGTGCCGTCGTCGAGAGCCAGAATCTCGACGTTCTCAATCAAAAGCTGGTTGGCTACGTCGGTCGGCTTTTCGCGGGAGGTGATAACCGCATTCGGGAAAGTGAATTCGAGCGTGTATTTGTGTGAACTGCCGTCAATCGTCTCGCCGACGAGGGTTATCTTAAACTCTTTCTTTACCCCGTCCATGAAGTCGTTTATTATCGTGTCGTCGTCGGCCAGTACGTCTATCTTTACCGTGCCCTTGAAACGCCCCTCTGGCAGGAGTGACCGGCCGGGGTCGCCGTTGAGCAAGTAGCCATCGTCGGCGATGTCCCTCTCAATAGATAGCTCGACGTTCCCTATCTTAACGTCAGTTCCACCCCAAGTGGCGGTCGAGCTGACGATTTTGAGCGGCGGGGCAGTGTCGTAGGTCGCCTCCGCTTCGCCGGTCGTGAGCGAACCGGTCTTCCCGACGAGGCTTACGGAGCAGGTGAGGTCGCCCTTCCCGCCGGCCTTGATATTGATGGTTTTGACTTTCATACCCTCATACTTTTCCTGTATGCCACCAACCTGCTTGATGACGGTGAGCTCTGGGATGTCGGCGTCTTTCAGCGTGAATTCGTGTGTATAAGAGCCGTCTCCATTGTCAGTCGTCGAAACCTGCCCGAAAAACGCATAAAGCAGTTCGCCGATGCCGTCCTCGCCGGTTAGCTCTATCTCGATGTCGCCGCTGACAGCCAGCTTGCCTTCCCTCACGTCAATTGGGGCGATTTTGTTTATCGTCTCAAGCGGGCTGACCTCTTTCTCGATCTTTAGGCTGTCGCTCTTTGCAAGCACGCCTATATAGGTTTCGCCCCCGCTTATGTTACCAATCTTTATCCACTGCTTAGCCATTTATCTACCCTCCTTTCCGATATACGCTTATCGTAAAATCACGCCGAAGCGTGCCTTTTTCCTCCAAAAAATCTCTATCCCTCACGTCCGTGAGGAGCAAATAATCAGCGCTCCCGATTCCATCTTTATGTGATTTAATCAGCTCTTCAAGCCGGGACGTTATTTCCTTTCGGACTGAATAAGCGTCATAGTTATCTGTCCGCATTTTGAGGTAAAGTGAAACGTCGATTTCGCCTTCTTCTTCGTAATAAGTCCACCCGATTGTGACAGGACGCGCCCTCTCAATCAGGCCGCGGATGATAAGAGCCGGGGTCGTGAACCTGACGCGGTTGTTGCCGGTCACATCAGTCTCGAAATATACGTTCACGTTCCGTGTCTGTCCTTCCGCGTCGGTATATGTTATTTGCGAAAGCAGGGTTTTCAGCTCGTCCCTTATGTCGAGCGTCATACGCTCACCACGCGTAGGTTATACCGTCCGAGCGCCGCCCTCTTCCTCGCAACGTAGGCTTTATAAAAACGGTCTTCCCTCTTCTGGACGACGAGGGCGTTCTTTTCAAGGTCGCTGATTGCGAGCGTGTCGGGGTTTTCAAGCTGCAGGCTCACGAGGTGAGCGGTAAGATAGTTTACAAGGTCATTGATATCGTCGGCTGTAATTATCGGCGGGAGATAGGAGTATGAGATATACACCTGCTCATTATCGGCTGGGGCTTCACTGAGCAGGATTAGGCCGTCTTCAGGCTTTATGTCTGCTACCGTCAGCTCACGCCACATATCAAAACCCGCTATAGGGTTTTTCGCTTCCACTTTTATATCTGCAGAGGTGACTATACCGTCAAGGTCTCGGTCAGCGATAGGAAAGCGCCTCGTCTGGTATACAAGCCTGTCATTTGTGAGCGGATATGCAAGTTCACGGTTTACTTCGCTCGTTAGCTCTTTCATTACTATCCGCTCGGCCACGCTCAAAATCGCTGTAAGGTCGGCGTCGCTGATATCGTCGCTCGTAATTCCTACCAGCTGGCGTACGGTATTGATATCGCCGTATGTCATTTTTTTGCCCCCTCACAAAAAGATTAATGCGGGCGAGGATATCACTCGCCCTTGCGGCCCTTCTCGTTCTGGTACTCCTTCTCCAGAAGCCCTATTACAACGCCGCTGAGGAAGCCCATCGCTCCCGCGAGCTCAGGAGTAATAGACGGGAAAATCTGATTAGCAACGCCGCCCATCATGTAAAACAGAGTGCCGAACATAAGTCCGTAGCCGAAAGACGGCAGGGCCCTTCTTCCCATTGCCATCGCTCTACACCTCCTTTTTCACTATATTACGTGTGTATTATAATAAAGAAAGGAAAGGCCATCATGCGGACGGGTTCACGACCTGGGCGATACCGATAGCCTCGGCAGTGCTGTCCCCGTCGAGGTCGGCCTTGACGACATCGACACCCCAGTAAGCGTTGAAGACCTCCTTGTAGAGGTCGTACTCGGGCTCGTACTTCTCGCTGAACTTGGCTGGCATACCGCGGGCCTCGACGACCGCGACGCTGGAGTCGAGAACGACTGCCACGACCTCGTTGGCGGTAGCGCTGACGTCCGGGGCGAACGGGGTAACTATGACCTTAAGGCCATAGACGCTCTTAAGGTTGCCGTTGTCATCGACCTGTATGACCTTGCGGTTCAGGTTGCTCTCGTACTCTGCTATAAGCTGCTGGGCGACGTCGTAGCCGATGACGAGAGTGTCCGGGTTCCAGCCCTTCTTCCTGAGGCCGTCCCTCGCGTCCTTTATCTTCTCGTAAACGTCGCTGAGGTCGCCAGCGGTAGCCAGCTCTGCCTTGTAGGCCGGGACGTAGTTAGTACCGGTCGCTGCCCCAAGGTCGAGCTTATTCACGATAACTTCATCCATCTTGTCAGCCCAGCCGAGGGCGATGGAGTTCACAATCTGTGCCTGCAAGTCAACGCTGGCCTCGTAAAGGCTCTCCGCAGTGACCGGGACGGTAACGCTGTACCTATTGATGGTGACGGTCGAAGCGAACGGCTTATAGGCGCCTGCCTCGTTAGCCGCCCCCTCAGCGGTCTGGGCAACGCTTATCTTCGGGAAGACGCGAACTTTGACGGTATCGCCGTCCCCCTTCGTGAGGTCTTCCTGGCTCGCGGCGATGACGCCGGCGAGTAGACGGCCCTTGGTCGCCTCCTCTACGATAAGCTTGGCGAAAACCTCGCTCTTTATAATGGCGCTTATATCGCTGGTGGTGGTGTTAGCGAGCTCCTCAAACTCTTTCTGAAGCTTGGCAACATCAACCATTTTTCAATCCCTCCTTATCTCCTTCATCTTCTTTCTAAGCATGGCTTCATACGCCTTAGCCGGGTCAACCGGCTCTTCCTCGGGCGAAACAACCAAAGACTTACGCCCGGAAAGCGGAACCTTTATATTCTTCACGAATTCGAGCAGTTCCCTCAGCTCGGCAAGGTTTTTCCCCTCACCGTCGAAATCTGGGTTATATTTCCTCAGCTCGGTGATAATTGCCTCGCGCTCTGCCCGCTCGTATTCTTTTACCTTGGCTTCAAGCTCTGCCTTTGTTTTTTCCAGCTCTTCGAGCTTGGCCTTAAGCACGGCTATTTCCTCGTCCTTCTCGGCGAGGAGCTTCTCATAGTGAGCAAGCTCATTATCGCTCACTGTTTCCGCCCCGTAATATTCTTCCGCCTGTTCCTGCGCCTCTGCCTCCTGCTCTGCCTGCTCGGCCTCAGCCGGCTCGGGCTGGACCTCAAATTCGAGCTTATCCTCTTCCTCCATCCACATCACCTCGATTACCTCGCCGTCATCGGAAAACGTTACCTGCGGCGGCACTTTGTCAAACTCTTTGTAATGGGCGGCGAGGTGGTTGTACACAGCCCTCTTATCGTCGCCCGGGATATCAACGCCCCCTCTCGCTCCAAGTAGTGCAGCCATTGCGGCCCTAACCCCATTCCAAACGACGGCATGGTCTTTCGGTCTGTGATGCGGTAGCTTTAGGTCAGTGAACCGCTCGGGCGGGTTTTCCGGCGCCCAAGCGTAGTGGCCGGCTATCGAGCGCTTTTCCTCGTCGCTCAGCTCGCCCCAGCTCTTGTCAGTAAAATCGCTTAGATTTGGCTTACTCCAGCTCGCTTCTGCGTCTTTACCATAACGCCACGGGTGGCGTGGAACTACACCCAAACCAACCTCCTCCTTTTCTTCTTTCTTTAATCCAATCCCGCAGCCCTTATCAGGGCCGCAGGCGCCCCTATCGACGAGGGAAGCCTTATCAATCTCCAAGTCCCTCGCTATTTTCCTGCCCTGTTCGTCCTGGTCTATCGTTACCCACACCTCGACGCTGACTTCGGGGACAAGGCCCGCCTGCAGGCGGTTCTTCACGTAGCCGAGCGCAGCAGGCCCCTTCGCGGTTTCGAGGTTGATGACTGGAATAGCCCTAAGCTTGCCGTCTTCGACGCGAGGGCTTTCCCACCAGCCGACTTCATCTTCTACGTCCCTGCTGTGGTTGAGCGTCAGCGGGAAAACGTCGGGGAAGCGGGCCTTTTCTATCTCCTCGCGCAGGAAAAGAATGCCGTTGTGCTCGCCCTCTGTGAGTATGGTCGAAAGCGGTAGGCGGACGAGGCTGCCTTCTCTTTGCAGTTCGCCCTTTTCTATTCTCTGAGCAAAAACAAACTTTCTCCTTTCCACGTCACTCCCTCCTTATTTCCTCCCTCATCACCCGTATCTCCTCTTTGAGGTCGCGAAAGGATTCATTTAGCCTGTCGAGCGCATCACTGAGTTTCCGCATCGTGTCGAGGTTCGCAGAGTACATCAGATACATCAACACGAGGGCAGCCCCCGCGATACCGTACTGCGCGGCTATCTCTTCAACCGTCATCCCTCCCACCTTCATTCTTCTTTATAGGTGAGTGCGATGAAGATTTTGGCCCCCCCGTCGAGGCCCGACCATTCGACGATGACTGGTTCATCAACATCTCCTTTCTTATTCAGCCCGATGCCGACCTGTCCGCGGAACTTGCCGATGTAGATTTTATATATCAGCTCGCCGCTGTTTGCGAACTTTACCGCTATCTCGCCGCCTGAGCTGTCCGTGTTTATCGTTACGCCGCGCGTAGATATCGTTTTTCCGGCGGGCGGAGTGAGGAGGATGTATGGGCTCGACTCTGCCGACGTGTCGATTTCGACCGTGATTGTGCTCTCGGTGGAGAGAGTGTCTACTTTAAGCACCCCGCTAAGTAAAGAGATAATTGAATTCAGCATTTTTTCGAGGTCTTTCTTATCAAAGAGAGCCATTTGAATCACTGTACTGCTTTAATTATTTCTCTTAAGCCTTTTTTATCGCGAGAAACTTTTATCTCCTCTTTGCAACTCTTTAGTATATCTCTGAGCTTTTTAGGTGCTGGCTTGTGAATGTGGTAGTGGATTGTCCCTCCGCTCTCATGCTTGGCCTCTCTTGTTTTTGTAGCGATGAAAGTATCGGGGTTTTCTGGGCTTTCGAGTTCATAGGGTTCGTAAACTATGTAACACTTTTCCTCTTTTTCGAGCTGGGTAGGGTCAAACTCTATGAACTTTCCCTTATAATAAATTCCAGTTTTCATTTTTACTCACCTCACTCCGCTTCGTCCTCTTCTTCGATAAGCAATCCAATTACTCTCGTGTTAGTTTGGTCAGCATCTGTGTCATTATAGTATCTGAACTGCATCGGGTAGTCATAAGTCGCTTTGATTGAGTCTAATAACGCTCTGCTTTCTTCAGGGGTTGAAGCATTTGTGACTGAAACTGTTCCTGTAAATACTTGTTTGTAAAATAATATTGTATTGTTATATTCATATACTCCTACCATATGCCATTGCAGTAATTTAGAGTGGGATAAAACAATCTTGTGGGTTCCAGTTGTTGAACTATTTGGGGGTGATACTGAAATATTCATCATTAATATTCTCCAAATTTTCCCCTGCGGTGGCTGAATCGTTATCGTCTCTGAAGAGCCGGCGGGAACTGTCGTATTGCTTGAAGCGTCTACGAAGACGATTCTTTTCTTTCCAAGCTTTTTTGTTAATTCAGTCTTAATATCACTTAACATCCTCTCTAAATCCTTCTTATCGAAGGTCGCCATTCACATCACCCTATAAAGGCCTTTATTCCTTTCATTTTCACCAGCCCGACGACTTTCTTAGCCGCCGGCCTGAGGTAGGGCTGTGCCGCCATCTTTCTCGTCCCGAACTCGACGTAGGGCGCGTAATGCACGTTCGTTCCGACGTAATAAACACCATCCTCTATTTTGCCCGTATGGATGCTTGCCCTCAAGCGACCTGTCCTTACGGGACAGATTTTTTTAGCTTCGCCTTCTATCATGAGAGCTATCCTTTCTGCCGCCTTTTCCAGCTCTTTCTCCATCTGTACCTTCTTTATGATTTTATCGAGATTGATTAGAAAGATGCCCGTGCCGGTCATACGAGTAGCCTCCCGTATCTCTCCCAAATAGCGATGATTTCATCAAACGCCTTCCTAAAAGTGGATAGTAAATGCTTGGCGTAGGCCGCTTCGATTGTTTTTACCCTTAGCTCGCGGCGCTTTGGTTTTACATACTTCTTTTCGTCGTCGTATTTACCCTTCGCGAGGCCGGCCAGCTGGCGGTCGATGATTGGTATGGCCGTACAGCGACAGTTGCCAGACCACGCGATAAAGCCGTTCCTCATGACGAGTAGGACATGGTTTTTGTCGAGCTCTACGTCGTAAGCAAAACCATGATATTCTCTCTTTTCGATTGTGAGGTTATGGACGTGGGCAAACTTACTACGCTTAATTCTCAGCACGTACATATCATTGTTGATAACATACTCACTGTTGTCGAACTTCTGTTTTTTACCTCTCACCTCTTGAATAGTCAGCTTAAACTGCCAGCCCGCCTTTATAATGAGCTCTGCAAGGTCGTTCATCAGTCTCTTGCTCGATGTGAACACAACTATCTCCTCTGAGAAGTTACCTCCCTTGTAGGCTTTGGGTTTGCGTATATAGCCGTCGCCCTTGGCGAAAGTGAGAAGGAACATCTTCAAAAGCTCGGGCGCAAGCCGCTTTATCTCGCCTGGGATGTACTTTTCTGCTGAATGGCCGAGCGACTTTAGCCACTCTGCGAACGGGTCGAGCTGTTTTGAGCGAATATAAACTGCGTCTTTTGCCTTCCATACTCCTGCGAGGTTGTCAAACATACGGCGGCTGAGCTCGTAAATCTCCTCTAATTGTTCTGGCTTATGCTGGGTAATTTTAATCTCATACTTTGTTGTGATTTCTTTGTGGACTGCCTGCTTATACTTCGTTCTGATTGAAACACTCCCTTCTGCAAGGTACCATGCCATAAACCTCACGAAGTCCTCAGTCACGAACTTAAACCCTGCCACCTCAATGTACTCCGGGTGCTCCCCCCTCCACTTGGCTGTGCGTGGTATCATAAAGTGGTTTTTCAGCTCAGCAGGCTTCACCTTGCGGAGCGACTTCCTGTATTTTGTCTTTATCCACATGTCATGTTCCGGAGTTACCTCCATATCAAACCATTTATTATAAATATGGTAAACCTCTCCGTCGTGCCAATATTTGATGACACATTCGACTCTCGCGGGTTCAAGCTCAAGCGTCTCAGGATTTAATGACCAAACGAGGTCGCCCTCTTTGACTTCATCAAAGCGTTTCCATCCGTCGAGCGTCCAAACAAGATGGCCCTCTGTGTAACAGTTTGGGTGAGCAGGGGGCATCATAACGCCGCAACGGAAAGGCTTTTCGAGCGGGGCCTGGTCACCGTCACAGGACGCGCATTCGGGACAGGTTCTATCATCGAAGGCGGTAACCCACTCCTTACCCACAACAACGCGGCTCTTTTTCCACGCCTCATACCTGCCGTAGTTACTGGCCCGGATAACCTCCGTTCTCGCTATCGTGTTCAGCCGCCACTTACGGGCAT
>NZ_JACDNT010000041.1 GCF_017656475.1 Archaeoglobus sp. | reverse complement strand
GAAAAGAGGGTACTGCAGAGGTTGGCTGAGATGTGATTTGGTAAGGACCCTATATATCAGATTATGTAACTCTTAAACCTTTCAGTCAGAGCCTTAATGTCCTCAGCCGCCTGCTCTCCCTTCTCATTTATCAGCCTGACAAAAGCACTGCCAACGACCACACCATCAGCACCGGCCTTGATGAGCTGTTGAACGTGCTGTGGTTTTGAAACACCAAACCCCACAGCCACTGGCTTTCTGCATACACCCTTTACACTCTTCAAGGCTTCGAAGGCGAGCTCAGATACTCTGTCTCTCTCCCCGGTAACACCATAGGTTGAAATGAGGTATATGAAGGCTGAAAGTTCGTCAATCGCCCTCAGTCTGTCTTCCGGCGTGTTTGGCGCTGCCAAAAACACATTTTTCACTCCAACATTGCTGCATACATCCACGAATTCTCCCGCTTCGTCATGTGGCAGATCAACGACCAGAATTGCATCAACACCTGATGAATATGCTTCTTCGACAAATGCCTTAACTCCTCGTCTGAAAATGGGGTTATAGTAGCTCATCAGAACGAGCGGTGTTTCTGACTCCTTTCTGAAGGCTCTTGCAATTTCGAAAACTTGGTTCAGCTTGAAATTTCTCAACGCTTTTACATAGGACTCCTGAATCGTTTTACCGTCAGCAACCGGATCGCTGAAAGGAATGCCGAGCTCTATCACATCCGCCCCTGAGTTGGCGGAGGTGAGCATGAACTCGACAGTCTTCTCCGGACTTGGATGGGAAGCAGTGAAGAAAACTATGAGCGATTTATCTATCATTATTGGCCCCCCTCACGATGCCAATATCCTTATCCCCCCTTCCGGAGAGGTTTACCACTACAACCCCGTCTTCCCCTACACCTTCAGCCATTTTGATCGCGTAAGCAACAGCATGCGCCGATTCGAGTGCGGGGATTATACCTTCCAACCGGGACAAAATCCTGAAGGCCTCAAGCGCCTCCTCGTCACTCACTGTGACGTAATCACACCGTCCAGTTTCTTTCAAATACGCATGTTCAGGCCCAACGCCTGGATAGTCCAGCCCTGCGGAGATGCTGTGGGTGTCGAGCATCATCCCGTTTTCATCCTGCAGAAAGTATGAGAGCATTCCGTGAAGAACACCTTTGCTTCCAGCACTCAGTGATGCTGCATGCTTTCCCGTATGAATTCCTTTTCCTCCAGCTTCCACACCTACAAGCCTTACGTCGTCTTTGAGGAACGTATGGAAAATGCCCATGGCATTGCTTCCTCCCCCAACGCACGCCACTATTGCGTCAGGCAATCTTCCCTCAATTTCAAGTATCTGTCTCTTCGTCTCATGGCCGATTACGGACTGGAAGTCCCTGACTATCGTCGGGAAAGGATGGGGGCCGACTACCGACCCAATGAGGTAGTGGGTGTGCTCAAAACTCTCCACCCAGTCTCTGAGAGCTTCATTTATCGCATCCTTCAGTGTGCGGCTTCCACTCTCCACCGCCCTCACCTTAGCCCCCAGAAGCTCCATTCTGAAAACGTTCATTTTCTGCCTCTCATAGTCTTCAGCACCCATGTAAATTTCGGCCTTTAGGCCGAGCAATGCTGCGGCCATTGCTGTTGCAACACCATGCTGTCCCGCTCCGGTTTCGGCGATAATCCTTCTCTTACCCATAAACTTCGCCAGAAGAGCCTGGCCGATCGTGTTGTTTATCTTGTGCGCACCGCCGTGGAGCAAATCTTCTCTTTTAAGGTAGATTTTTACACCAACCTCTCTGCTCAGATTTTCAGCAAAGTAGAGCGGAGTAGGCCTGCCAGCGTAGTTCCTGAGGTAGTAGTCAAGCTTTTTCTTGAATTCCTCATCATCCTTAAATCTGCTGTAAGCTTCTTCAAGCTCTTCCAGAGGTGGTATCAGCACCTCCGGGACGAATCTACCACCAAACTCACCGAACTTCATTCTTTGCCCTCCTTACAAATTCCCTAATTAGAAATTCATCCTTAAAACCGTCTATCTCAACTCCTGACGACACGTCAACGCCCATTGGTTTTACAACGCTTATAGCCTCACCGACATTCTGCGGATTCAGCCCTCCGGCAAGAAGAATATCGTACTTCTCTGAAACCTCCCTGCTTATCTTCCAGTCATGCCTCTTCCCGCTCCCGCAGCCGGAATCGAGGAGTATGAGATGGGGAGAGTAGAGTTCAATCTCCCTGATAATCTCATCAGCGCTTTTGTCAACAATGAAAGTCTTCATGACCTTAACGACCTCCTTAAGCTTTTCGAAGTCTTCAGGCATGATGCTGGAGTGAACTTGGATGTAGTTGCACTCACATTTTGCGATGATCTCCTCCCACTCATTTATGCTGCTGGAGGTTGAGACAGCAAAAACGGGGATCGATGTGGAGTTGATTATCTCCCTAGCCCTCCCCAAACTTATGCACCTCTTCGAGTCGCTTTTGACAACAACTCCTGCTGCGTCAGCATACTTTTCAACGATTTCAAGCTCTTCGAGCCCTTTAACACCGCAAATCTTAACAATCATGGCAGATCTCCACGAAATTCCTGACTATCCTCAACCCGTCTTCAGTCAGCACGCTTTCCGGGTGAAACTGGACGCCGTAAATGTGCTTCCTCTTAATTCCCATTATCAGCCCGTCGTCGCTCCTCGCGTTTACCTTGAACCCTTCTGGAGGTTGAGTGACTGCAAGGGAGTGGTATCTGCCCGCCCTGAACGGGTTTCTCACGCCTCTGAAAATGTCCTCTCCGTCGTGCCTAACCAAGGAGACTTTCCCGTGTAATGGCCTGATCTTCTCAACCTTCCCTCCAAAGACTTCTGCTATCATCTGGTGGCCCAAGCAAACGCCGAGGATTGGTTTGCCTAATTTAAACAGAAATTCGAGCCTTCTGTCCGGCTTTCCCGGGCCGGGTGAGATGACTATCCCGTCGAAGTTCATTTTTCTGATTCTACCCGCATCATCAATTTCTACAACTCTAACACTGTCGTAGAGGGAAATGTACTCCACGAGGTTGTAAACGAAAGAATCCTTACAGTCTATGACCACGATCACAGTCCCACCGCCTTCAAAACGTTTGCAATCTTGTTTTCAGTCTCCAGAAACTCCTTTTCCGGGATCGAGTCAGCAACGATTCCCGCTCCGGCCCTCACCCTCGCCCTTCCGTCGAACTCAATCATCCTTATGGCTATTGCAAGGTCGGAAACACTCTCAGAGAAGTAACCCACAGCCCCGGCGTAAACGCTCCTCCTGTTCCTCTCTATACTGTCTATGAGTTCAATTGCTCTTAGCTTGGGCGCTCCTGTAACAGTTCCTGCGGGAAAAGCGGCTTTCATTGCATCAAAATGAGTCATGCCGGCCTTAAGCTCTCCAACAACCTCACTCTCGATGTGGAGAACACTCGGATACTCAACGACTTCCATGAACTTTTTTATCTTCACGCTACCGCGTTTGCAGACCCTTCTAACATCATTTCTCGCGAGATCGACCAGCATTACATGCTCAGCCCTTTCTTTCTCATCTCCAAGCAACACAGAGGCGATTTCCTTCTCCCTTCCTCTCTCCCTCTTTGCAGTCCCCGCAATCGGGTTTATGATGAATTCTCTCCCCTCAACCCTCCCCATTGTTTCCGGACTCGAACCTATCAAAGCCCTGTCGAACTCCAGTAGGAACATGTAAGGGCTTGAATTCGTTTTCCTTAGGTTTACGTACATCTGAAATGGACTTAGGTCTGTGTCGATGATGTACTCTCTCGAGAGGACTATCTGGTAAACCTCACCCTCTTCAATCTGCTCCTTTCCTTTCTCAACCATCTTTACGAATTCTTCCTCGCTTCCAGCCTTTAAAACACTCGAAACTCCTTTTTCTCCCTTGACGCTAATTCTTTTCGCTCTTTCAACGATTCTCTCTGCGTTTTCAATATTAACGCTGAAAAGCTTTCTAAGGTAGTGGTCGTAAACGAAATAACCGTCGTAGCAGCCAAAAACAGATGGGGTTTCGGGAGTTTTGCCTATGTAGCTGTTAACAGCATCGTAGGAAACATAGCCTACCAGCAAACCCTTTACATGTATCTCCTTTAGGGCGTCGAATGGGTTGGATGTTCTTGCCACAACCTCTCCATCAACCTTTGTTCTGCTGTCAATGCGGATCGTGTAGAGGGGGTTAAAGGAGATGTAGCTGAACCTTGCTCGTCCGTTTTTCTCCGCTGATTCCAGAATGAATGGGTAGTTTTCGTCTCTTATTACAGCGTAGAGTTTTATCGGTTCTACATACTCGTGCTTTTGCATACGATTTCCTCCAGTTTCCTCGCAAACTCTCCACTCTGAAGCTTCTCCTCGAAAATTTCCATGTTCTCCTTCAGGTCTTCGTAGCCAAGCGCAAAGAGTGCGGTTGCAAAGTTGATTCCTATAAGGATTCTGTCCTCCTCCAGTCCGTTTCCACTGAAAACAGCCTTAATTCTTTTTGCCGATTCATTGCTGCTTTGGCACGGAATTATCTTCGCCCTCTTAACACCAAAGTCCTCCGGACACAGGCGTAAGAATTCGAGGTTTTTACCAATAACTGCAACGCTTGTCTCATATAAAGGGCTTACCTCATCGAGCCCGCTTCCGTGAACGACAACGCCCCTTCTTCCTAGAATGGATAAGGCCTCTCCGACGGTTCTTAATAGCTCTGCATTTGCAACACCCACAACCTGAGCAACGGGATTTGCGGGGTTTGTTAGTGGGCCGATGATGTTGAAAATCGTTTTTATGGCCAGCTTTCTTCTAACTCTGACCACTCTTGCAAAGCTCTGGTGATAAAGAGGAGCGAACAGGAAAGCAAAGCCTGTTTCAGAAATCATTTTTCTCGCTTTTGTTTCATCCATCTCTATGTTCACACCAAGGGATTCAAGAACGTCTGCGGAACCGCTTTTTGAGCTCACAGCCCTGTTTCCGTGCTTTGCAATGGGATGGATAGATGATAGGGCAATTGCAACGGCTGTACTTATGTTAATTGATGCAGCTTTATCACCACCAGTTCCGCAGGTATCCACGACCTCGCCGAGGTTTATTCTCACCCCATCAACCACACCCTTCGCAAATCCTGCCAGAGCCTCCGCATCGTACCCTTTAGCTTCAATAGCTCCGAGTACTGCTGCAATCTCGACCTCATCCATTGCTGGAATTGATAACGCAAGTTCGTAGGCCATGTCAAAGTTTAATCCCTTCAAAACCTCTCCTATCATCTTCCCGCCTCCACAAATGTTCTGACAAAACTCTCCGTGTCCTCGGCCATCATGAAGGCAGTTCCGATTAGAGCGGCATCGGCGTATCTCAAGACGAAAAGCAGGTCACGGATGGTGCTTATTCCGCTGCCACTTATCTTGAAAGCTTTAACTCTGTCAGCAATTCTTGCAGTCGTCTCAACATTACCTCCATCTCTCTCCATTCTGTCGATGTCTCTGTTGTTTATCAGAATCACTCTGCTGTTCTCGGTGTAGGTCAAATCCTCAGCGTGGTGAACCTCAACAACCGGTTCAATGCCGTGCTCTTTGCACAAATCAACCATTTCGACAGTTCTCTCTTTCAGGTGCCTTGCAATCAAAAGCAGAGCTGAGACTTCTGCTTCAGCGCTCCTCTCAACCTCTTTGCGGGTTCTGATAAAATCCTTCCTTAGAACAGGAATCTCAGTTATCTTCACTATTCTCTTCAGCGTTTTGAAATCCCCCTTGAACTGTTCTGCTGTGATGTAGGAAATCGCTGCCACTCCGGCTCTTTCGTAAGCTGTCAGGACATCCTTAACCCTTCTACCCCTCAGAAGGTCTCCATGGAGGGGAGAGAAGACCTTAATCTCCCCAATCACGGGATTCCTGTCATCCATTCTTGCTCTCTTTAATGAGTTAACAAATCCAAAGTACATCACCTGTTCCTTTCATGAGGGATTGTTCCTGTTTAGTGTATTTAAACTTTTTGCTACGCTTTGGCAAAATAAGTTTAGCCAAATTTAGCCCGGTATCCACATCTCAATAAGCTCCAGATGTGGTTAGAAAACTAATAAATATTGCATCTAACTCCCAATTCTGATGACTCTGCCATCGAAGGAAAACTTCTCAGAGTGGTATCACGAGGTCATACAGGTCGCGGAAATCATGGATGTCAGGTATCCCGTTAAGGGGCTCTACGTTTGGTTCCCATTCGGCTTTAAAATCAGACAGCTCGTTTACTCGAAGCTCAGAGAAATCATGGACAGAGAGCATGATGAGGTTTATTTCCCTGCTCTGATCCCTGAGACGGAGCTTGGCAAGGAGGGTGAGCACATAAAAGGCTTTGAGGATGAGGTTTACTGGATAACACATGGTGGCTTAACACCGCTTGACGTTAAGCTGGCTTTGAGACCGACAAGCGAAACGGCAATGTATCCGATGTTCAGGCTGTGGGTTAGAAACCACGCCGACCTACCTCTGAAGGTTTACCAGGTTGTCAACACATTCCGCTACGAGACCAAGCACACAAGACCCCTCATCAGGTTGAGGGAAATTACGTCCTTCAAAGAGGCCCATACAGTCCATAAAGACTTTGAGGAAGCGGCAGAGCACGTAAAAAAAGCCATAGGGTTTTACAAGGAGTTCTACGACTTTCTTGCCGTTCCGTATATGGTCATACGCCGCCCTGAGTGGGATAAGTTTCCGGGTGCAGCTTACACGATAGCCTTCGATACCGTAATGCCTGATGGTAGAACGCTGCAGATCGGAACAGTCCACCATCTGGCAGACCACTTCGCCAGAACTTTTGATATAAAGTACGAAGCACCGAATGGCGAGCACTACTACGCGCACCAAACGTGTTACGGAATTTCAGAGAGGTGCATTGCGGCTTTGATAAGCGTTCACGGAGATGATCAGGGTCTTGTTTTGCCCTTTGAAGTAGCTCCCGTCCAGATTGTTATAATTCCTATTCTCTACAAAGGCAAAGAGGAGGCAGTTATGGAAGCCTGTAAGGAGCTTGCTGATAAGCTAAATGCGTTCAGAGTTGTGCTTGATGGTGGGGAAGAGAGGCCTGGGGCAAAGTACTACAAGTGGGAGCTTAAAGGTGTCCCAATCAGGTTCGAAATAGGGCCAAGAGATGCGGAGAAGGGCGTTGCTGTGGCTTCATTTAGGGATGAGAAGAAAAAGTTCGAGGTTCCGCTGGACAGCATAAACGAGGAATTAATCCTCAAATGGGCAGAGGAGCTTAAGCAGAGGCTGAAGGAGGCTGCAGCGGAAAGAATGGCTGAGAGGGTTAAGTTCGTTGAAACGACAGGCGAAATTGCTGATTGGGACGGTGTTGTTGCTCTGCACCTCTGCAGCAACGAAGATTGCGGACATCAAGTTGAAGAGTACGGAAAGAGCCTGCTTGGATGGTTTGAGGAGTTGCCAGAGTGGCTGGACTTAGAGCCTGCTGGCAAGTGCATCGTTTGCGGTGGAGAGGGCAGACTGGCGGCATTAGCAAAAACATATTAAATTATCTGAACAATAAATATATCTTTTTCTCCTAACTGGCCAAAAAAGGAGTTAGAAATCCAGTTTTCAGCCAAAACAATTAAAATATAACAGAAATTTTTCAAAACTGTCTTTTTATAACTTTTCAGCTCAATTTTTCCCTTATGAAAACTGTTTAAAACCGTCGAAAAATTTAAATGTCAAAGGACATGAGATTATATCCAGTCAAATTCGTGTGGTTTCGTTACAAATAGAGCAACCCTGATAAAATCTGGCATAAAGGGTGGAAAACGCTCTAAATTCGGATATTTCCGTCAGGAGGTGATAAAAATGGAGGGTGATGGCGATGATAGTCGGTCGGCATATTATCGCAGAACTGTACGGGGTGAAGGAGGAGCTTATTGCCAAGGAGGAGGTGGTACGCTCCATTGTCGAGGAGGTGGTGGATAAAGCAGAGCTTACGAAAGTAGGCAGCGTTTACAAACAGTTTAATCCCCATGGTGTCACGGGGATTGTTTTGATTGCTGAAAGCCACGTTTCTATACACACTTGGCCTGAATACGGGCTTGTTAACCTCGACATTTTCACGTGCGGCGACACTAAGAAGGTCGAGAAGGCTTTTAAGCTGTTCCTTGAGAAGTTCAAACCTGAGTCGTATCGCCACTACGTTCTTGACAGGGGATAAAATGGACAGAATTGTTAGGCAGATACTGCAAAAGCTCCTCGGGGGAGAAAGGAGCGTCTACGAGCTCATTTACTACCAGGACTCCTCACTGAGGGAGTTCTTTGAGCTGCTCAATTCTTTAAAGGATGAGGGGTTAATTGAAGTAGAGAACGGAAGAGTAAGGATAACGGAGAAGGGCAAGGAGATTGCTGAGAGGGAGAGAGTAAAGTACTGTGGAGAAGTGGAATGCGATAGCTGCGATGGAACAGGGCTGGCTATCAACTCTTATTTTCAGGAAATCCTAAAGAAGTACTCTGAAATAGCGAAGAACCGCCCTGAAACAGTAGAGATTTACGACCAGGGTTTCATCAGCCCTGAAGGTGTTATAAGGAGAGTCGAATTTGTTTACGACAGGGGAGACCTGAATGGAAGAATCTTTGTCGTTGGTGACGACGACCTTTTCAGCATCGCCGCCTCGCTAACGGGAATGCCCGAGAAGGTTGTTGTTGTTGATATTGACGAAAGGCTGATTAACTTCATCAACAATGTTGCTGAAGAGTATTCTCTCAACGTCGAAGCTTTTGTGTACGATGTGCAGCAGGCATTCCCTGACGAACTTAAGAGGAAATTTGACGTGTTTGTGACTGATCCAGTTGAGACGATTCCCGGACTGAAGCTTTTCCTTTCGAGAGGCGTTTCAACGCTTAAGGGAGTTGGTGGGGCCGGATACTTTGGCATCACTACACTTGAAGCCTCAAGAAAGAAGTGGTACGAAATTCAAAGAATGATCCACGAGATGGGCTTCATTATCACCGACCTCAGAAGGAGGTTCAACATCTACCCTGAAGACGAGAAAAACTTCTTCAGATTTCAGGAAAAGCTCCCGATAGTGAAGCATCTCAAGGCAAAGGTTGACTTCAACTGGTACAACTCAACGCTTTTCAGAATTGAGGCTGTAAAAGAACCAAAACCCTTAGTGGAAGGGGAGATGATAATCGACGAGAAAGTTTACAAGGACGACGAGAGCTGGGCAACTCCATATTAATTTTATCCTTTTCAGATTTTTGAATCTGAAATCGGCGAGTATCGGCAAATTTATATTTTGAAAGCCTTACAGGCCCTGATGCAGGTTCAGGTTTCGCTCAGCAGAGACCTTTCCTTTTTCGACATAACGATGATCGGGATAGCCGGGATGATTGGTGCAGGCGTTTTTGCCCTTACAGGTATCGCTGCAGGAATTGCCGGTCCGGCTATCATTCTCGCATTCTTTCTCAACGGAATAATTGCGACTCTCACCGGCTTAGCTTACGCCGAACTCGGTTCTGCAATGCCCCAGGCGGGTGGAGGATATCTGTGGATTAAAGAGGCAATGGGGGATTATGCTGGATTCATGGCAGGCTGGATTGACTGGGCCGCACACACGATAGCATGTGCCCTCTATGCCGTAACTTTTGGAGCGTTTTTCGCGGAGATGATTGTGGGATTCATTGGCCTGCCAGTCCCGCATGAACTAACAGCCAAGGTATCCTCCCTTGCAATGGTGAGCTTTCTCGCCTTCGTGAACTACAAGGGCGCGAAGGAGAGTGGTTTTCTCGGAAGCCTTGTGACCGTCCTGAAAGTCCTCATTCTTCTTGTCTTTGCCGGATTTGGGATTGTCAAAATGCTGGGCTATCCGGACTGGCCTTCTTCATTCTCACCCTTCTTTCCGACAGGAGTAGCTGGAGTGCTCGCGGCAATGGGGCTGACTTTCATCGCATTTGAGGGGTTTGAGATAATCGTCCAGAGCGGTGAGGAAGTCAAAGACCCGGAGAGAAACATTCCAAGAGCGATTGTGGTTTCGCTTTGGGTGGCTGTGGGGATTTACATCCTCATAGCCTTCTCCCTGCTCGGTGCTGTTAGAGCTGATGTTCCGAGCTGGATGTATCTCGGTCAGCTTGCAGAGCTGAGCCTGGTGAAGGTTGCTGACAGCATTATGCCTCTCGGCGGATGGATGATACTTGCAGGCGGTCTTATCTCAACAATCAGTGCTATGAATGCCACGATTTACTCCTCTTCAAGGGTAATTTTTGCCCTGAGCCGTTCCGGCTACCTGCACCGCTCCCTTTCAGCAATCAACGAGAGAACGAGAACACCGCACTACGCAATATTTTTCAGCTACGTCATCATCGCAACAGCATCTCTCGCCCCTATAGAAGCCGTGGCTTCTGCAGCGAGCCTTATGTTCATAATCCTGTTTCTTGCGGTAAACGTCACGCTCATAATTCTGAGGCTGAGGAGGCCGGATATTCAGAGCAAGTTCCGCCTTCCCCTTGTGCCAGTACTACCAGCTGTTGCTGCTATTCTGCTCGCGGTTGTGTCGTACTTCCTCATAACACAGGTGGAGCATGGAGAGAGTGTTTTCCTTATCACGATCGCCTGGATGTTTCTCGGTTCGCTGTTTTATTTTGCATACTCTGAGAAGGAGCTGGAGAAAAGGGAGGAAGAGGAGATTCTTACCGTCTTCACCGAGAGACCAATCGAAAAGAGCGATTTCACAATAGTCGTTCCGGTCGCGAATCCTGTAATCGCCAAAAAGCTGGTCAGGTTTGCGGAGCTCATTGCAAGAAAGAAAAACGGTTCTGTTGTGATTCTCAACACAGTAAAGCTTCCCCCACAGACGCCAATTTCAGCACCGGCAAAAGAAGTGAAGAAGGCCAAAGAACTTGTCGAGGAGCTTATGAACCTGAGTATTCCCTCTGGTGGAGTAGTCAAAGTAAGTCATTCCGTTTCTGAGGCAATTCTGAGCACGGTAGAGGAGTGGAAGGCTGACATGGTCGTCATGGGCTGGAGAGGGAGAACATTCAGGCGGGATGTGGTTCTCGGCAGCACAATCGATCCTGTCCTTTTGAAGGCAAGGTGCGACGTTGTGGTGATAAGGTTCGAACCTGGAGAAAAGATTCCAGAGTTTAAAGACGTTTTAATATCCACAATTGGAGGCCCTCACGCCAGGCTTGGTTACGAGATAGCGAGAGCGCTTGTTGAGGATAAAAACGGAAGGGTAAAGCTGCTTTACGTCGGCTCAGAGAAGGAGAGGGAGAAGGCGGAGAAAGTATTTGAGGAGGCAATGGAGGTTTTGCAGGGAGTTAACGTTGAGAGGAAATTTACCGTTAGCTCCTCTCCTTCTGATGTCGTTGCAAGAGAGGCTGAGAATTTTGATTTGGTAATTGTCGGAGCGTCGGAGAGAACTTTCCTGAAAAACTTCCTCACAGGTCTGTTTCCGGAAAAGGTTGTTATGAAGACTTCAAAGACCGTTGCGATGACGAGAAAGTGGGTGGGGTTGCTGAACCGATAATGTTGCGGGAGATGTGAACCATAAAGTTTGCAAGATCTCTCCATCATGAATGGAAGGCAAGGTAGTAGGCAAGCACCATTTCAGTGATAACGGCAACAATGTCCCCATCCTTTATGACTCCATCCTCCACAGGGAGAAAGAGGACTTTACTTATACACTTTTCGTCTTCCACTCTACGGGGGATGCCGCACTCCACAACGTCAAGAACGGTGCCAAGTGCATGCCTCATTATGTGCAAGGGCCCGACCATGGTGTCACCGGGGATTGAAAAAGGCTTTATCTCAATTATGCACGGCTTTCCTCTCCTCACCTCGACTGCTTCCTTTGCAATGAGCGTCTTCCACTGTGTTATGGGTACCATTCTGTAGCCGAAAGGTTTCAGTTCAATTTCCGCTCTCTCCTTTCTGCCACCCAATTTATCCACCCAGTATTTCATGTTGATCTTCATGGTAATCACCTAAACGATTTAGGGTGCTTACACAATCCTCAATCCAATCTCTTCTTTAACTTGTTCAATC
>NZ_JACDNT010000040.1 GCF_017656475.1 Archaeoglobus sp. | reverse complement strand
TTTAGTGTTATGTTTTAGATTTATAGGTTTTGGTAATGTGGACATGCCCTACTCAGGCAAAGCTTAAAGAATAGTTGAATAATGATTGATTCTTATGCATTCTAAAGTAATGAACTTAGATTCGTGAAAAACACCAAAAAACAGTCTATTCTTCATTTCTATCAATTACCTTAACTCTCCCATATAATTTACCGGTAAATTGGTGTTTAAGTCCCGCCCCCCGCATGAAGAAAAGACGTTTTGCAGGACAATTTTATGACTTCAAGAAAGAAAAATGATATTTCCTATCATCCCCTCGAACAGGTCATTCGGCAAATCCGTCTTCACCTCTTTCCTGCATCTCTATTTTAAGGTTTAAGGCTGTAAACCAATTTTAAGGGGGGTGTTAAGCTCTTGCCTCTATTCTGTGTGTCTATCGGAAGGGGCACAATCACCTTGATGTTCATTTAGCCCAAAAATAAGCTCTTTTAAAAAGTCGGTCGTGTCTCATCATAGGTGTAAATTCACCTCCCATTTTATATTCCTATCCAGCCTCATAATTTCAACGATGAACGACTCATAGCTCCCCCTCTCATACCTCATCTTCATAAGCAGATTGCCAAGATTCTCTGCTCCTCTTTCACTCCACTTCATCCACCTGTTTTTCATCCTCTTCGCTATCTCACCCATCTTCCTCTCCATTCGATTGTTGTGCCATGGAATCGTTATTCCTTCAAGCTTTTTGTAGGCAAAGAGAAGAATACTCTTAATGTGTTTCCTGAAGAACCTCGAAACCTCCAGTAGCCTTTGGATTCCATCTCCTCAACGAATTCACTCAGGGTCTTCTCTGCCTTCTTTATTCTGCTCTCTAAATCAGGCTTGTCGAGGGAATTCTTCAGTCTTAGCAGGATTCCCTTTACTTCATTCACGTACTGCCTTCTTGTTTCGAGATCAACTTTAGGCTCCCACAGCTTGTAGTTGACTTCTCTCCATACATGGATCAGGTCTATCTGCCTTTCTTCAGCTTTCAGCTTTCTGTCAGCATCTCCCAATGCTATCAATCCTTTAAGTTCTTTCTCCACTCTCATCCTCTCTTCTTTGTTTACTCTGACAACTACGTTCTCCCCTTCAAAGATTGTTAGCTCAATCTTTCCATTCCATGAATGGAGCTTTGTAGAGTCTTCAGCAAAGTAAGTGCTGGCTGAAAGTTCTCTTTCAACTTTCTCTCCCAGTTCTTGAACATACCTCCAGATTGTTTGGTGAGAAGGAGAAGAAGTGAAGCGGTTGATTTCATCCCTCGCATCTCTGTATGTCATTCTTAAGGCAGAATCAACTGAGATGGCTTTGATGTCTGACTGGTACTTTCTTCTGCTTTCGAATTCTACAAGGCTGTACAATGGTATGCCTTTCCCTCTTATCCTTGCCAGATGAAGGGTTATCTCTCCAAGCAGTGTTACAATTGTTCTTTTTGCATAACCATTTCTGTGCTCTTTCCCTCTTTCGTATCTCTTTCCGCAGTATTCCTCAACAAGCTTCTCGTTTATCTGCTCAAGGATTTGTTTGAGGATCATCCTTGCTATTTCGAGGACTATGAGGACAATTGCAGTTAGCGAAATCTTTTTATCGTATTCGATTGTAAGGGTCATCGCAGGTATTTCGACTTTTAGCGTAGGCACAGAGGGTGGGGTTGAATCCCTGCCCTTAAAAAATTTCCACCTTTGTTGTTACACCACCAAAAATTCACAAAATGCAACTCTAACCATCTCCTTTCCATCGTAGAACTCGACCGTTTTTTCAACCCCATTAAACCTTGGCTGCAAGTCGGATATATCGTCACCAAGCTTTTTGAGAGCAATCAGGGCGTAAACAGTAAACTCATTGTCTTTTACCTCATCAATCTTCTCTCTCAACTTTTTCGCAGGGTTGGGATAAGCATCTTTCACGATTTCAGCCAGCCTATCAATTCCGTACGCAACGTATTTCCTTTCAACCTCCGAGTCGTCCAGAAGGGAGACGTACTTGTTTTTAAAGCCTTCAAAAACATCCGGGTTGTTTCTCCCTATTTCTGCAATGCCGAGAGGCGCGCCGACACAGTAAGCACCGCTCTCATCGTTCAGATGCCAGAACAGCCTTAAAATCAGGTTTCTCGCCTTTTCACCCTTTACTTTCTTCCCGAGAACTTCTGCAGCCCTGAACCTCAGAATCTCTTCAGGATGGTACAAAAAAGAAATGAGCTTTGAAGGCTTAAGCTCCTCAAGATTCATTTGTTCTCGAAGTATACGGTTGCTGTTCTCGGGGTCTTCCCCTTCTTGATCAGGTGGTAATCGGCATAGGTGAGAACCTCTGTATCCTTAATCACTTCGGCATCAACAACTTCCCCAATGAAAAGCGTGTGGGTGCCGACATCACACTCCTTGACAACTTTCGCCTCAATAACAGCCACGGCATGCTCGGTAATGAGCGGAACTCCGGTTTTTCCAGTCTTATACTCTATGCCCTCAAACTTGTCGAACTCACTGCTCTTCCTGAATCCAAACCTTCCGATGAACTCCATCGGTGTTTCCAGTTCAAGAATGGTGACTCCAAAAGCACCGCTTTCCTTCACAGCCTTGTGCGTGTCGTTCTCCTTGTTTAGACATGCGGCAATCTGTATAGGCTCGCTGGTAACCTGAAAGACAGTGTTTGCTATCTGCCCAGCCTTCCTGCCGTCACTTGCAGAGGTTACGATGTAAAGTCCGTAGCTTATCTTGTAAAACGCCGTAACGTCCATAATATCACCTAAAAATTAAAGGGAAAGTAAATCTTCGGCTACATAGTAAGCTTTGGGATGTCCGCAGCTTGGACACTTTTCTGGAGGCTCAGTTCCGTAGTGGATGTAACCGCACTCAAGACAGACCCACGCGACTTCCTTATCCCTCTTGAAGTATGTGCCGTTTTCAAGCTCTGTCAGCAGTCTGCGGTATCTCTTCTCGTGGTGCTCCTCAGCCTTGGCAATTGCTCTGAGCTTGCTTGCAACCTCTATTAGCCCTTCTTTCTCAGCCTCATCAGCGAACTGCGGATACATTTCTGTATTCTCGTAATGCTCCCCTTCAATTGCCGCCTTCAGGTTGTCAACAGTTGTCCCCCAAACAAGCGGTACCTCAGCCTCAACTTTAATCGCTGCTGCATCACCCCTGAGCTGCTGAATGAGCTTTAGCAGATTCTCCGCATGCTCCTTCTCATTTTCTGCAGTCTCCAGAAATACTCTCTGGATGAAAACGTAGCCCTCATCCTTCGCTACCTTTGCATAAAAGGTGTAGCGATTCCTCGCCATACTCTCTCCAATAAACGCCTTAACCAAATTCTCAAGTGTCCCCATATTCTCACCCCCTAATAAGCAAGAATGTCCTTCGAGACGAAGTGGTAGTACATCGCCCCGCAGTTGGGGCAAGTTTTGGGTGGCTCCTTACCTTTTTCAGTATACCCACAAACCAAGCACATCCACTCAACCTCTTCATCCCTCATGAACATCTGGTCGTTTTCTATTAGCTCCAAAAGCTTCGCAAACTTTTTCTGATGAGAGGCTTCAACTTTGGTCAAAGTTTTAAACTTCTCGGCAACCTCCTTAAACCCCTCCTTCTCAGCAATCTCTGCGGTCGAAGGGTAGAACTCCTCAGCCTCCCACTTCTCACCCTCAACCGCATACTTAAGATTTTCTGCTGTTGTTCCGAACTTTATCGGAGCCTTTACCTCCACTTCAACCGGTTCGATTTCCAGCTTCTTTATTAGGTTTGCAAATATCTCAGCGTGCTTCTTCTCGTTCTCAATCACTTCTCTAAAGTACTTTGCAACGTAAATGAACTTCTCTGCTTCTGCAATGCTAGAATAAATCTGATACCTGCTTATCGCAAGGCTTTCCCCAATGTAGCCTTTAAGCAGGTTTTTGGGAGTCTCCATATTCTTCACTCACCCTTCCACAGTCCGTGGACATTGCAGTATGCTCTGGCCGAGATTTTGTCAGACATCACGGTGAACTCGGCTTTTGGCTCGTCTCCCGGTTTGAGCTGCTTTCTGTGCACGCAGCCGTCGTCAATCACTTCAATCCACTCTATGAAGTGCTGTTCCTCCATTGGATGAGCAACACTTCCAACCTTAACGATAACTTTGTTTCCCTCTCTCTCAATCACGGGGACGTGCTTCTCCTTGCCCTCATCCGCCGTCTTTTCCTCCAACAACTTCATCGGCTGCCCGCAGCAAACAAGCTGCCCTCTTCCAGCGTGCACAACTTCCACGATATTTCCACAAACCATGCACTTATACACCTGCATAACTTCTGTCACAAAACCACCTCCTCACTCCACAGCAGGAGTAAACTGCCTGAGGGAAAGCTCCTTATCGAGGAAAAGCAAACCTCTTTTATCCTCACCTATCAACCTCAGCTTCTCCACTATCTCCAGTGATGAAGCTTCCTCCTCAACCTGCTCCGCAACGTACCACTGAAGGAAGTTGTATGTTGCGAAGTCCTTTTCACTCATGGCGAGTTCAACAAGCTCGTGAATTCTCTTCGTAACGTTAACTTCATGCTCGTAAACGTGCTCAAAAGCTGCCAGTGGGGAGCCCCAGTCACTTGGAGGCTCCTCCACCGCGTAAAGCTTTACTCTCCCTCCTCTCTCACTAACGAAATCGAACATTTTCATGGCATGCATCAGCTCTTCCTGCCACTGAACTCTCATCCAGTTTGAGAAGCCTTTGAGGCCAATGGAGTCGAAGTATGCCGCCATGGAGAGATAAAGGTACGCAGAATAGATCTCTGCATTTATCTGCCTGTTCAAAGCTTCTACCATCTTTTCAGATATCGATGCCAAACTCACCACCCAATTTGATTATTTTAATCAAACTAATTAAACCTTCGCTGTTTTTCCCTTAAAGGAAATAACGCTATGGCAGATATAATCTTTTTGTTCGATTTTCGAACTTAAAAATACCAGCCCGGAGGAAAAACGATTTTCCTAAGTGGTTTGAATCTCATAAACTCGACAAAGCCCTCAGATCTTTTTTGTCAACTCTTTCGCTCAGCAGAGAGTTTTCCGGATTGCTTTCCCTGCCGAATGCCCACAGCAAGTCGTCGATAACATCTGGCTCAATACCTGCCTTCTCTGATACGAGCATTAGGGACTTCTGCGTCTGCTCTCTGAGAATATTCGTTTCTTCATTGCTAAGCATAATTCCAGCGTTTATTTTTTCCATGATTTCCTCAGGTGGAATCAATATTCCTGAAGAAATTGCGAATCTAACAAGGACGCTGTCAACGGGAAACTTCAGCCTTCCCTTTACGAATCCCTGCCTTTTCAGTATTTTCAGAAGAAGGAAGCTTTTCTTCATCAGAGGATCCTCGTAGGCTTTGAAGATTTTTAACCTCCTGAGAATGTCCTCAATCAGAAAATCTGACCGCCTGAGTAGATTCATGAAGTTTCCGTCGTAGTACCTCAGCAGCTTTTCCGCACAGTCTTTAAGCAGAAAAGCCCTCTCCTCCGGTTTGGCCGCAGTTTTTCCTCTGAAAGTGAAAATCTTTTTTACGGATTCGACATCGATATTTACCAGGTTCTTTGCTGTGAAGAATTCTCGCTCTTTCAATTGCTTTTGCGTGCGAGGTAGAAAAGAAGGTCGGAGCCGTGGTACTTGAAATCTACATCGAATCCGGTTTTGTGGTCGATTGCGACCATGAAGAACACGTAATTTGGGTAAATGAAGTTGTCAGGTTCAGGAAAAAGCTCAGGATTGTCGAAGGTTATCGGTTTGTAGTTCATCCTTTTAAGAATTTTCGCAAGCTCCCTCACCCTATCCTCATCTATCACAGAACAACAACGCTAACACTTTTATAAAACTGTATTCCACAAGTGGTGTGCAGATTGTTGAGGAAGACCTGAGGGGCAACGAGGGCGAAATTAAGCTAATACCTGAGACTCTGGATGACCTCTGGCATCTCCGGTTTATAATCGAAAAAGGTGATGTGGTTTTTGCCACAACGAAAAGGGCGAGCCAGAGCAGTGACAAGCTGAGAAGCGATAAGGAAATGGTGACGGTTAGGCTTGGAATCGAGGTTGAGAAGGTTGAGTTTCACAAGTTCGCCAATCGCCTCAGAGTTTCGGGGAGAATCGTTGCAGGAATAGAGGAATCTGGATACCACACCTTGAACATCACCACCGGAAAGGAGCTGAGCATAATTAAGAAGTGGAAGCCTGAGCAACTCGAAAGGTTGAGGAAGGCTGTAGAGGACTCAAACTGGCCAGAAATTGTAATGCTGACCATCGAGGAAGGTTATGCGGTTGCAGGAGTTTTGAGGCAGTGGGGAGTGGAGGAAATTTTCGAAGAGCGAATGGGCTACGGAAAGGGAATGGGAGATAGCAGGAGAGAGTTCTTCGGGGAGGTTGCTGCCAAGCTTGAGAGCCTTGAATTTAAGTACCTCATTGTTGCTGGTCCGGGATTTGCCAAGAACGATTTCATGGAGTTTCTGAAGGAAAGGTACCCAGAGGTGGCAAAAAATGCGGTTGTGGTGGATGTCTCCTCAGTCGGTTCGAGGGGGTTTATAGAAATCCTCAAAAGGAGAGTTGTTGACAGGATTGTGGGGGAAGTAAGACTTGCAGAGGAGGCTGAGTATATAGACAGGTTGCTGGAAGGCATTGCCAAGGGCGAGAAGGTTGCGTACGGTGTAGATGAGGTTAAGGAAGCACACAACTACAGAGCGATTGAGGTATTGCTGATTGCGGATGAGTTCCTGCTTGAAGAAAGGGAGAAGTGGGACGTTGACAGACTTCTAAGGGAAGTGGAGGAGTCAGGTGGCAAGGTGGTGATAATGAGCACCGAATTTGAGCCGGGAAAGAGGCTAATGAGCCTTGGCGGAATAGCTGCACTCTTGAGATTCAGCATAAAAGGTTAAATAAGGAGCGTTTAGGGGAAGATGAGATATGCGAATCGTGATTGCAGGTGCGGGTGAGGTTGGATACAGTCTTGCAACGTCACTCGCTCCAAACCACGATGTAATTGTAATAGAAAAGGACTTATCACGATTTGATAGGGTTTCCGAGCTTGATATAGTTGCCATTAACGGTAATGCCGCAAATATGAAAGTGCTCAAGAATGCAGGAGTTGAGAAGGCTGACGTTTTTCTGGCAGTTACAGGTGATGATGAGGTAAATCTCCTTTCAGGCCTTGCAGCCAAGGAAGTTGGGGCGAAAAGAGTTATCGTGAGGGTCGAAAATCCGGAATACGTTGATAGGCCGATAGTGAAAGACCACCCACTCGGATACGACGTTCTGATTTGTCCTCAGCTCTCTCTCGCACAGGAAGCAGCCAGAATCATCGGAATTCCGGGAGCGATAGAAGTCGTGACCTTCAGTGGTGGAAAGGTTGAGATGATTGAACTGCAGGTCATGGAGGGTTCGAAGGCAGATGGAAAGACTGTTGCTGAACTCAACCTTCCACCAAACGTGGTAATAGCCTCGATTTACCGGGATGGTCACATAGAAATCCCCCGCGGAGATACGGTTTTGAGAGCTGGAGACAGGGTTGCCATCGTCAGCAAAACTGAGGACGTCGAGATGCTGAAGGGTATCTTCGGCCCTCCTGTAACCAGAAGAGTCACTATTTTTGGTGCTGGCACGATTGGGAGCTACACGGCAAAAATACTTTCAAAGAGCATGATGAGTGTAAAACTAATAGACTCAAACATAGAGAGGTGTGAAGCACTAAGCAGCGAGCTTGATGGTGTGAGAATAGTCTGCGGCGATGCTACCGACATTGAGTTTCTCATTGATGAGGAGATAGGCAAGTCTGATGCTGTCCTTGCAACAACAGAGAGTGATGAAAAGAACCTGCTGATATCTCTGCTGTCTAAAAATCTGGGTGCTAAGATTGCAATTGCAAAGGTCGAGAAAAGGGAATATGTAAAGCTTTTCGAAGCGGTGGGTGTGGACGTTGCACTAAACCCCAGAAGTGTAACGTACAACGAGGTCTCAAAGCTACTCAGAACGATGCGTATAGAAACTCTGGCTGAGATAGAAGGGACAGCTGTGGTGGAGGTGGTTGTCAGGAACATGAAGCTTGTTGGAAAAGCTCTGAAAGATTTGCCACTTCCAAAAGGCACCATAATAGGTGCAATCGTGAGAGGGGATGAATGCATAATCCCAAGGGGAGAAACCAGAATAGAGTACGAGGACAGACTGCTGGTTTTTGCAAGCTGGGATGAGATAGAAAAGGTTGAGGAGATATTCAGATGAACCTCAGGCTGACTGTAAGCATACTCGGGAAACTACTGATGCTGTTCTCATTCTCCTTTACTCTGCCATTGATAGCTGCCTACATCTACGGTGAACCCTACTATCCGTTTCTGCTTCCAGCAGCACTTTCGCTCTTTGTTGGATTACTTATGGGATACGGAATTAAAACTGACACAGAACTGGAATCTTTAAGGCATAAGGAGAGTTTTGCGATAGTGGGGTTGATCTGGCTCCTCATGTCGATTTTTGGGTCGGTACCATATGCTCTGTTTGGAATCAATGGTGTAGATGCTTTTTTCGAGTCAATGTCCGGTTTCACCACAACTGGTGCTTCAGTTTTGACTCCTGAAGAACTTCCGAAGTCTCTGCTCTTGTGGAGGAGTCTGACGCAATGGATTGGTGGAATGGGCATCATCGTCCTTTTTCTGGCCATCTTCCCTAACGTTGCTAAAAGAAGCACGGTGCTGTTTCAGGCAGAGTATCCAGGAGTGAGTTTGTCGAAGATTAAGCCAAGAATAAGGGACACGGCCTTGTCCCTCTACAAGGTTTATCTTCTCCTGACCGTTGCTGAGATTGCCCTTCTTTACGCTTTGGGCCTCTCTCTGTTCGATGCGGTCAACCACACCTTCACAACTCTTTCCACAGGTGGTTACTCAACACACTCAGAAAGTATAGCATTCTTCAACGATGTCAGAGTGGAGGCAGTTATAGCCTTTTTTGCCTTTCTCGGTGGTACGAATTTTGCGTTGATTTATTTCCTGCTCTCAGGAAAACCTGTGATGTTTAAAAACACTGAGTTCAGGAGTTACGTCTGTTTCTTATTGATAGCATCGGTTTTAATCACTGCTGTCAATCTGGAAAGATACAGTGTCTTTGAGTCGCTCAGATACTCAATTTTCCAAGCCATATCAATCATGACTACTACCGGTTTTACCACTGCAGACTTCGACACATGGAGCGACTCCGCAAAACTGATTCTGCTTATTTTGATGTTCATTGGAGGGTCAAGCGGTTCTACGGGAGGAGGTATAAAAGTTATCAGAATCTATCTTCTCATGAAGTACGCAATCCACCAGATTTTGAGGGCTGCAGAGCCGAGAACTGTTAGAGCGGTAAAATTTGAGGGGAAAGCCATTAAAAAGGAAGTTCTGGATGACATTGCAGCATTCTTCGTCCTTTACATTTTAATCTTTGCCGCTTCATCGGTTCTAATATCCCTTTCTGGATACGACATACTAACATCCCTATCCGCAACAGCAGCAACGCTTGGCAATGTTGGGCCAGGTCTTGGCCTGGCGGGAGCTGCGGAGAACTATGCGTCTTTCCCTCAGCCGACCAAGGTTCTGCTATCCCTTAACATGTGGATAGGCAGACTGGAAATCTTTACCGTTGTGTCATTGCTCATACCGACCTTCTGGAGGGAGAGGTGGTAGGGAAAATTTGGAAATAAAATTGCAACTTGATTTTACTATTGTTTGAAATATTTGCGAGGTTTTTTAATTTTGATATGTTAGAAAAGGAAAAGTTTTTAAAAAATACTTATCACCTTCTATCATGAATGTATTGGGCGTGGAAGGAGAGAACATCAGAGAGGTGGATGTGACTAAAATAAACAGAGTGTGGACGAAATTTTACGATGAGGGCGTTAGGGCAAACATCGATTATCCCGTAATACCAGCATATCGAATTCTGGATGATGCTGCAGCTTCCGACCCTGACAAAATCTGTTTTGAGTTTTTCGGGACGAAGTGGACTTACAAGCAGATGAAAGAGGCTTCAGATAAGGTGGCTAGCTTTCTTTTTGACATTGGCGTAGAGAAGGGCGACAGAATTGTTGTAGCTCTGCCAAACATACCCCACTATGCAATCATCGCCAACGCGATATACAAGGTGGGGGGTATAGTGGTGCAGTGCAATCCGATTTACACGGAGAGAGAAATAAGATACATCGTAAAGAACAGCGGAGCGACGAGGATGTTTGCGTTTGAAGGGATGTATCCAAGAATCAGACCACTGATTGAGGATGGCACACTCGAAATGGTCGTGATTTGCAGAATTGAGGATTTTCTGGGTTTTGTGATGAGCGCTCTTTTCAAAGCTTTCCTGAAGAAGAAGATGGTGGGCAAAATTGATATTGACAGGAGAAAAGAAATTGTTTTCTGGCAGGATGTTTTGAAGTACGAGAAGACGGATAGGAGAGCGGAAATTAACCCAAAAGAGGATGTGGCAATGTTCCAGTACACTGGCGGCACGACGGGCTTTCCTAAAGCAGTGATGCTCACCCACTACAATCTAGTCGTAAATGCTTATCAGGTCGCTGAGTGGGACACCAAAACCACACCAAATGACGTGGCAGTGGGCTGTCTTCCCGTATTCCACGTTTACGGAATGACGATGCTCAACACCTCGGCAGTTTTGAGGATGAAGGTAATTCCGATCCCCGATCCGAGGGATGTTGAGGCCATACTGAAGGCCGTTCACAAATACAAAGCCACAACCTTTACCGGAGTTCCGACGATGTTCATAGCCATGCTCAACCATCCTAAGCTCAGCAAATACAACCTGACGAGTCTCAGGGTTTGTGTCAGCGGTGCAGCTCCTCTTCCTGTTGAGGTTAAGAGGAAATGGGAGGAGATCACGGGAGGCAAGCTTGTTGAAGGTTACGGATTGAGTGAAGCCTCACCTGTGACGCACTGCAACCCGCTTTACGGCCAGAACAAGGCAAGCAGCATAGGTGTGCCCTACCCAGACACATATGCGGTTGTTATTGATGAAGATGGAAACATCCTTCCGCCCGGTGAGGAGGGGGAGCTTGCAGTTTACGGCCCTCAGGTGATGAAGGGCTACTGGATGATGGAGGAGGAGACTGAGAAGACTCTGATCAACGGATGGTTGCTGACAGGAGACATGGCGAAGATGGATGAAGATGGCTACTTCTACATAGTTGACAGGAAGAAAGACATGATAGTCGCCGGTGGTTACAATATCTATCCAAGAGAGGTTGAGGAGGTGCTTTTCGAGCATCCTGCTGTTGCTGAGGCAGCGGTTGTTGGCGTTCCTGATCCTTACAGAGGTGAAACGGTCAAGGCATTCGTTGTTCTCAGACCTGAGTATAAGGGGAAGGTTACGGAAAAAGACTTGGACAAGTTCTGCAGGGAAAGGCTGGCAGCATATAAAGTGCCGAGACTCTACGAGTTCAGGAATGAACTGCCGAAATCGCTGGTCGGAAAAGTTCTCAGGAGAGTTCTGAGAGAAGAAGAGGTAGAGAAATTAAAGAAAAAAGGTTAAAGCTTCTCTTTTCTTAAATCTATTATTTGCTTCGTCTCAGGTCCAGTTGATATGAGCGTTACTGGAACCTTGACGTCCTCTTCAACCTGCTCTACGAATTTCTTCGCCTTTGATGTCAGCTTCTCCCACTCAGTAACACCGTAACACTCCTTGTCAAGCTTGTCCACACCGGTCAGAGCAACCTGTGTGGCACCGTTAACCATTGCAGAGTAGCGGGCAAACTCTCCGTCCCAGTAGCCTATCCTTCTCCTTCTCCCTGTAACTGTACCGTACTCAACTATCCCGAGCTTCTCAGCCTCCTCCTGAGGCATTTCAGTCGGAAACGGCCCTGCTCCAACTCTGGTCGGGAAGCACTTGAACACAACTATGACATCATCGACTCTTGTTGGCCCAACTCCCACGTCTGAGGCTATTGCTGAGGCAGTGGTGTCTTTTGAGGTCACATAAGGATAAGTGCCGTAGTAAAGGCTTAGTCCAAAGCCCTGACTCCCCTCTACCAGAACGAACTCACCATTCTCTATCGCCTGGTTCACCTCAAGAGGGACGTCTGTAAGAAAGTCCTTGAGCTCAGGGATGTCTTTCGCCTGCTTCGCAACTCTGTTTACCCTATCAACATTTGCCGGCCCACAACCGGTTCCGGTTGTGCCGATTTTCTTGCTCAGATGCTCGCTGCCCTTGTCCGCCTCAATATGCTTCGGCTCGATGATTGCACACCTGTAGTCGACTCTCGCTCTATCCGCCACCTTCAAAAGCTCAACCTCTTTCAGAAAGACCTCAGGATTGACAAGAACTCCTGCACCGATGAGAAGTTTTGCGTTCTTGTAAACGAACCCGGACGGAATCATTCTCACTCCAAACTTCTGACCGTCAATCTCCACTGTATGACCAGCGTTGGGTCCAACTCCGCCTCTTGCAATTATAACAGGCTTGTCGCTGTATGCAACGTGAGCAACTATCTTTCCCTTTCCTTCATCTCCCCAGAATCCGCCAACAATTATAGTAGCACCCATAACACTGACAGTTTTTTGCAGTGTTTATTTGGTTTGCGATTTTTTGATCTCTAACTCCTATGTGGGCTTCCGCCAGGGTTCCATATTGTGAATCTTCTACGGGTTC
>NZ_JACDNT010000039.1 GCF_017656475.1 Archaeoglobus sp. | reverse complement strand
CAATCTTATTTCGGTTGGAGTATTTAAGGGCGGAAGCCCAACATGTTATCTAAAATCTTATATTGTCAAAAAGGAAATAAAAGGTGTGAAGGTCAAGGATGCGCCCAAAACGGCAACCTCTATCATCGTGAGGTCTGCTTCAAACGCCAGAATTTCTCAGTCAAAGATGCCAATGCTCGAACTGATGAGGAGGATTTTCAGGAAGGAAGAAGTTGCTCTTAAAGCGGTCAAATTCCTTACTCTGGTCGAGGAAAGGCAGAAGAGTGGAAAACCACTCAGGGTTGAGGAGTGGGAAGAGATTATGGAAGAGCTTGGAATGGTGCGGTCATCCTTTTACTCAATGAGAAACAAGCTCTTAGGGGCGGGAATGATAACAGTTCGAAATGGGGAGTATCAGTTGTCCGGAGCTTTTAGCAAGGACCTCGTTGACATGGCAAGATGGTGGTGGGTGGTGGTTCTCGGCTACGACCCGGAGAGCCTCTGAGCTTCGAGCTTCTTTATCCTCCTTTCTATCTCTTCGGTGAGCAGTCTATCTCCCATAGCCAGATTGTAGGCTTCTCTGAGCTTCTCAACATCTCCAGTTTCTTCGCCCCACTCCATGAGCATTCTGGCAATTTTCCTGTCAATGCCGGGATGCAGAGCCCTTAAGGAGGTGTAAATGAAATATGCTTTCTCGTAGTTGCCCAAATTCTCATAGATTTCAGCCATTGCCAGTCTCGCATCCACGGTGTCCTTTAGCTTTAGAGACTCCTCTACCTTTTTCATCGCAGCCTCTGGATTGCTCAACGCAAGACTCTTGCCCCACTCAAGCAAAACGCTCGCTTTAGCGTCTATTACAGCATCCGTCTCAGGCAGAAGGTCAAGTATTCTCATTGCTCTCCTGTAATCTCCTTCTTCTGAAACTTCGAGAGCGAAGAACAGGATTTTCTTGATATAGCTCTTGAATCCGAAATCCTGAAACTCCATGACGAGCTTTGCCGCATCCTCATACTTCCCATCTGAGAGTCTGCGCTCAATGGCTTCCTTGAGAAGGAGAAACATGTTCTGGAGAACCCTTCTGTCCCCGCAACCCTTCAGCTCCCTCAGTGCCGTCAGAAAAACGGCAAAGCATTTTGCCTCATCATCTCCTTCAAGATACCTTGAAAGCCTTTCCGATATCTTGGCTACGAGGTATATGGCAACAGGAGAGTCTCTTAGCAGAATCAGGTACTTGCTGGCCTTTTCGGGATAATCGAAAATTTTCTTGATAGAGTGGAGAATTATCGGATCACTCCCGATAGCTTTCAGAACTTTAATATCTTCCTCGTCGATAAAATTTGCGACGCTTTCTATAAACTTCTCCATGAACTTTTCTGGGGCATAATAAATAAAAAGATTTTCATAATCTCAGCTTCCCGGCAAGAAATCTGGCGATAATTAGCTTCTGTATCTCACTCGTTCCTTCATAGATTGTCCCAACTCTCGCATCCCTGTAGTAGCGCTCGATGTCGTACTCTTTGCTGTAGCCATAGCCGCCAAATATCTGCAATGCTTCGTAGGTGGCATTAATTGCCGTCTCACTGGCAAAGAGCTTCGCAGCTGAACTTAAAGCCGGATTTGCCTTACCCTTGTCAATGAGCCAAGCTGCCTTGTATATGAGGAGCTTTGCAGCCTCTATGTCCTTCCACATATCTGCAAGCTTGAACTGAATCGCCTGGTGCTCTATTAACGGCTTCCCAAACGCCGTCCTCTGCTTTGCATACTCTAAAGCCCTCTCGTAAGCCCCTATTGCCATTCCGAGCTGTACAGCACCCACAAACACCCTGCTCTCGTTGAAGAACCTCATAAGCTGATAAAAGCCGAAGTTCTCCTGTCCGATGAGGTGTGTTTCGGGAACAAAAACGTCCTTGAGGTATATCTCAGCCGTATCGTGGCAGTTCAGCCCCATCTTTTTTATCCTTCTCGCCTCATAACCATCCCAGTTCGTTTCGACGAGAAAGGCAGAAATTCCTCTGTAGCCGGCTTCAGGCTGGGTTTTGGCAAGAATCACCACCCAATCAGAGATGCTACCGTTTGTTATGAACGTTTTTGTTCCGTTGAGTTTCCACCCACCTTCAACTCTCTCTGCTTTAGTTTTGATAGCCCGTACATCACTTCCCGCATCCGGCTCAGTTATGGCGATGGCAGATGGGCTTTCCCCCTTAACGACCTTTGGTAAGTATTTTTCCTTCTGCTCCTCCGTGCCGAAGTACTTGACCATCGGGCATCCAAGGGATGCTGTTAATACTGCCGAACCTATGCTGCTGTCTGCCCTCGTAAATTCTTCAGCAATAATAGCACATCCGAGATAATCGAGCCCCGCTCCACCATACTCCTCCGGGATGTCGGCAGCCACATAACCAAGCTTAGCAGCTTTCCTGAATATCTCCCACGGATATTCCCCTTTCTCGTCATACTCTTTCCCGTAGGGCATAATCTCCTTCTCAGCGAACTCTCTAACGCTGTCCCTCAGAATTCGATGCTCTTCTTCAAACTCAAAGTTCATGATTTTAATTTCTCATTTTTCACATATAAGATTTGCCACTTTGGTGTAGGTGGATTAAATAGTGGCAGGCAGGTTATTCCATGAGTTCCCCTGTTCTGCTATCAAGCTCTCGCATTATCTCCAGTGCAACATCCTGAGAGATGAGCCCTTTGGCCATGGCATCAACCGTAGCACTCTTCTTTGCATCGATAATATACTTCAGAGCAGCCCTTCTTAATCTGGAAGCCTTACCTTCTTTAATCATCTCTTCCAACTTAGCCCCCAGTTCTGCTATTTCAGAATCAAGGTCTGGTAGCATGTCCTTAGCCAAGGGTTCAACAATCTTCCCCTGCTCAATCGCCCTCAACAGCTCAAACTTCGCACTCTTTGCTGCGATGTATCTGGCGATAAGCTCCTCAAGCTCCTTTTCTCCCACATCCGCAAATTTGCGCTTGACAAAAATTTCGAGAGAGAGGCCTTGCAACAGAAGAGAGAAGAGCACCACACCAAACGCCATGGCTGAGAGAAGCTGGTCGCCAAAGCTTAATGCTAAGGCAACCGGAATAACTCCCCTCAGCCCTCCCCAGAAAATCACGTGCTTCCACAAATTTGGAAAGCCGTAGTATGTCATGACTGGATAGACAACAGCGGCTCTTGCTGCAATTACCGCCATAATCGCTACCAAAATCTCCTTCCATGCCGAGAATATCGTTATGTGGGTGTTTACACCAATCAGGATGAATATTATGGAGTTTACGAGGAAAACGATGATGCTCCAGAAATCCAGCATGATAACTCTTGTAGTGGGGGACATGGAGAAATCTCTGCCGTAGTTTCCGAGAATAAGACCTGCAGCCACCACAGCAATAACACCGGAGAAGTGAAACCTCTCCGCCAGAACGAAGCCAAGGTAGGCTACAACTATCGTTATTGCTATCTCAACCAGTGCATCGTCGATTTTGGCGAGAATTCTGTAAGCAAGATAACCTATTGCCAGCCCAACGGCTGCACCACCGGCACACACAATAATAAAATCCAAAGCAGCATTTAGAGGGTCGAAAACACCTTTAAGCATCATTTCGAGGGCGATTGCAAAAACTACTATTGCAGCACCGTCATTCAAAACGCTCTCTCCTTCAATGAGTGTGGAAAGCTTCTTTGGGGCAGAGATTGATTTAAATGTGGCCAGAACTGAGACGGGGTCAGTTGCAGAAACCATTGCGCCGAAAATCAGGGCAAGTGCCAGAGGAATGCCGAGAAACCAGTTCAGAGAGAAGCCGACCACGATAGTTGTCAAGACTACTCCCAGAAAGGCCATTGATGCAATTGGACCAGAATTATCTCTCAACTCCTTAAGATCCATGTTCATTGCAGCTTCAAAGAGAAGTGGTGGAAGAAAGATGAAAAAGACAACATCTCTACTTAAGGGAAACTCCGGCAACAGACCAGCAAGACCAACAAAAAGCCCGGCAAGAACTAGGGCTATGGTGTAAGGCAACCTTATGAACTTAACCACTATCGCGACGGCGGTGGCAAGCATGAGAATTTCGATGAATTCGACCAGATTTTCCTCTATCATATAGTATGGCGGGGTTATGTGAAATTAAAAAGTTATTTGCCTGCAATTCTGAAATTTCATGAACATCAAAAAAGCTTTTAATTCACCTGAAGACCAAACCATGAGGTGGTACAATGGAGACAGATCTACCAGTAAAAGAAGTGATGACAACTGTCGTTTGCACCGTAAAGAGGACAGACAGTGTTCACAATCTCGCCAAAAGACTCGTTGAATACGGAGTAGGTAGTGCTGTGGTCGTTGAAGACGGGCGTCCAGTGGGTATAGTCACTGAGAAAGACCTCATATCCAAAATCGTTGCAAGAAACAGGGTTCCGAGCAAGGTTCTCGTTGAGGAAGTCATGTCGCAACCAGTGATAACTATAAGCCCCAACACGAGCTTGAGGGAAGCTGCGAGGATTATGATGAAAAAAGGAATAAGACGACTACCGGTTGTGAACAACAATGAGGAGCTTGTTGGTATTATCACAGACAACGACATTCTTAGCGTTTCGCTTGATCTTGGAGAGTTTGCCTCGCTCGTTACGCAAGACGCTTCAGGTTATTCCATACAGATAGAGGGGCCGGTTATTGAGGAAGAAGAAATCGGAGGAATCTGCGATAGATGTGGTAAATATGCTGACAAATTGTATCTCAGCAACGGTTTGAACCTTTGTGAGGATTGTATGGATTTTGAGGGGTGAGTTGTTTGGTTTTAAGACGAAATGTAATGGACATTGCCACAAAAGACGTTTTCACACTCCCACCAACATCAACACTCATGAACGCCCTCAAACTGATGCTTAAAAGAAATTTCAGAAGAATCCCCATAGCTGATGCGGGTACTAAGAGGCTTGAAGGTATAATCTCAGCAACCGACTTTGTAAACATCTTTGGAGGCGGACAGAAGTTTGGACTTGTTAAGGGCAGGTATGGGGGAAATCTCTCTGCAGCTGTAAATGAAGTTGTGGAGACAATCATGGAAAGAAATGTGGTGACGATTGAGGAAACAGATTCACTTGAAGATGCTGTGGAGACGATGTTCGAAAAGAAAGTTGGAGGCTGCCCGGTAGTCAATAAAGATGATGTTGTTGTTGGTATTATCACGGAAAGGGACATCCTGAAGTATCTCGGACAAAACCGCACAATAGACGGAGTCGCTTCTGACTACATGACCTCAAGCGTCATCACACTCAGACCGAAGGATAGCATTGAGAGAGCGATGAAAACAATGATCGAGAAAAAGTTGAGGAGGCTTCCTATAATAGACGACGGCATTCTAGTGGGCTTAATTACCGTCAGGGAGATACTGAGATACTTCGGGATGGGTGAAGCATTTAAAATGCTGACAAGCGGGAATATAAAGGATGCAATTGACAAGCCAATATCAACGATTCTTGCGAACGATGAACTGCTTGTTTATAAGGACATACTCACGTTCCCTAAGAACATAAGCATATCCCAACTTGTAAGCTCCATGCTGGAAAAGGGATATGGAGTGGCGCTTATTGTGGAAAACGGAAAGCTCGAGGGGATTATAACTGAAAGAGATTTGGTCAGGTTCTTGTATTCCAAATCATGAATTTTATTGCTCAAGCATTAAATTTATCGAAATCCGCAGCCAAAAGGCTTGAGGAGAGAAACATCCTTCGTAAGGCTCTCGTTAAGCATCCCTTTTTTGCTGATATCGAGGAGGCATTTAGATTTGAAAAGAAATTCGGTCAATTTGAGGAAGGGACTGTGGTTGTAAAAGCAAAGGATTCTCTGAAAGTCTTTAGGGGTTTTCCCAAGGTAAGGAGGGCACTCTTACTTCATCCAACAATCAAGAAGCATTTTGGCAGCAGAGAGGTAGTTCTTGAGGAGAAGATGAATGGTTACAACGTTAGAATCGTTAAAATTGGTGAAAATCTTTACGCAATCACAAGAAGGGGTCTGATTTGTCCCTACACGACAGAAAAGGCGAGAATTCTGATAGATGACGAGTTTTTCAGAGATTATCCAGACTACATGCTCTGTTGTGAAGCTGTGGGAAAAGCTTCCCCTTATGTCCCAACAGATGTTTACGGCATAAAAACCCTTGAGTTCTTCCTTTTCGACGTCAGGGATGGAAAGACGAACAAACCTGTAACAATTGACGAGAAGAAAGAAATTGCAGAGAAGTACAACCTGAAGCTGGCAGAAATCCTTGCAACCGTTAGCTCTGACGATATTGAGAAGATGAGGGATGTTCTGGAAAAGCTGAACAGAAAACGAAGAGAGGGTGTAGTTTTCAAAGACAGGGAAATGGAGCTAAGTCCACTGAAGTACACAACGAGTTACGCCAATCAGTCCGATTTGAGGTATGCCTTCCGGTTCTTCGGGGAGTACGGCAGGGACTTCATGCTGTCGAGGGTGGTAAGAGAAGCTTTTCAGAGCGTCGAGTTTGGAGAGAAAGAGGAGGAGTTTAACGAGAGATGCCTCAAACTGGGAAAAGCGATACTTGAGCCAATGGTTGAAAGCATCAGAGCTTGCAAGCGCGGAGAGATGGTTTATGAGGAAAGTGAACTGGTTTTTGAGAATCAGGAGGTTATAGAGCTTTTCAAAATGCACCTGAAGCTGCTTGGGGTTGACTTCACAATTGAGGTTCTGGATGATGGAAGGGTAAGGTTAAAAAGGTTCATGAGAAGTACAAGTGACAGAATAAGAGGAATACTTCAGGGTTCACCTTGGAAGTAGTGATAGTATGATTTCCGCAGGCATTGATCCGGGAACTGGAAGCTATGATGTGGTGGCGATTGAAGACGGGAGGGTAGTTTACAGAAGAAACCTCAAAACGGAGGAAGTTAGAGCATCACCAAAAATTGTTATTGATGCGATTGAAGAGTCGGGAGCGGAGATTGCTGCGGGACTCTCTGGCTACGGTCTGCCTGTAAAGCCGTTTGCAGAGCTTGACGAAGTGGACTTGCTGCTGATGACACTAAACTTCGATTCGGAAAGGGCGATAGGGCTGAGGAATATAATCAGGGCCGTGAATGAAAGAAACGTCAACCTCTACACAGTTCCCGCTGTGATACACCTTCCAACAGTACCTCCTTGGAGAAAGCTGAACAGAATTGATATTGGTACTGCTGACAAGCTCTGCTCCGCAGTTCTGGCTGTAGCAAAGTTCAGCGAAGAAGAGGAGCTGACAAAACTCAATTTCATCCTTGCTGAGGTGGGAGAGGGATTCAACGCCTTTATTGCGGTGAAAAATGGTAGAATTGTCGATGGAATGGGAGGGACAACTTCGTTCCCCGGATATTCCTCTCTTGGAGCGATGGATGCAGAGTTGGCTTACATTATCGGTGAGTTTCCGAAGAAGCTGATATTCAGTGGAGGGATCAGGAGTTTCGCTGAAGAATGGAAGATTAAAGACAACGAGGTCATTAACATTCTCTCAGAGTTCGTGCTGAAAGGGATAAGGGCAATGGAAGTTTCTACAGATGCTGACTTCTACGTTCTTTCAGGCAGGTTCGCTCCGGATGTGCTGAGAAAACTTAGAGGAGAAGGAAAGGAAGTAAGGTTGCTTGGCGGTTTTGGCAGAGGAAAGCAATCTGCCCAGGGGGCTGCAATTATCGCAAATGCCATTGCCGGTGGGGAGTACAGGGAGATAGTTGATTACATGCGTATTCTTGAAGCAAAGGGGACGCTGCTGGACTACATCACTTCTGATGTTATGGAGTATGTTAGGAGAGGAATGAAGCGGTTTTGATTTTATAGCTGGGGTCGTTAAATACTTACAATGGGTGTAATACCTTAGGTTTAGGGCTTTTTTGGCTTCCGATATCAAAGAACAGTATTCATAGGGTTATTTGATGATGCCAAGTTGCCTAAGTGCTACTTTCACAAAGGCAAGTAAGATAATTACGAAGCCGATGATGAAAAGAGCTCCGATTGTGTACATAGCGTACCTTTCCAGACCAGTTTTTGCTATTGGTGATATGAGCAGTACAGCTATACAGAGTGAAAGCAGTATAAAAAACAAAAATCTAATAAATTCTAAAAATCTATTAAACATATACTCCCACCGTAAAACTGTCAGAGGATGAATCACCCCACCCGACTATACCATCCACTACAGATGTTCCTGCCTCAAATCTATAACTGCCGACATTGTTGTATGTAACACTCAGTACAACCTGCTTTTTGTATCCTGATAAATGTACAGCCTGCCAAACAAGCAGTGTGCCCTTTCCACAAACAAATCCATATTCTGGTACAATCCAACAATTGTTTTCGTCCGTTAATTGGACCTCTCCTGTAGGCTCCGGTCCATCTAGAATTCCGTTGTAGTCAACTCCCTCTGGAATCAGAATAAAGTAGGACGTAAATCCAATACTCACTCCACCGTTTTCTACATCTATTGTAACTCTACCTTTTTCACCTTTATGATATGTATACCTGTCTGGATAAATGTTTATGTTCGCGTCTGGAGGTATTGGTAAACTCTTCGTGCCAATTTTACCCTTCTCCAGTGATGCTATTGGGTTATACTCCATCTTCTCCCTCCAAAGAGTTATTACCTTTTGAGTCTATAATCTTGGCTACATACTCTGTGCCAAGCTTATTTACGACCATCTTATATTTTTCTCCGTGGAATACAATTTCTACTTCATTCTTATCGCTAATCACGGCGTATCCATCTTTTAGCTTAATTATGTTGCTATTTTGCTTTGTTCCAAGTTCTGTAGCCATCGCTGTACTTGTACAGACTATGGTCAGAACTATCAGCACACTTACCACTTTCTTCATTCAACCACCTCCTACCTAATTGATACTAAATATCATACAATTGGTATTTAAATCTTTCTCTACTAAAATAAAAAATTTGACTAAAATTAAAGCCTTTTATTCAGATATTAAAAAAATAAGTTCGAGCTCACTATTCTATATCTCGAACCTTGTGCATTTCGTTAAAGCGTAAGGCAAAGCTTTCACAACATCCATCGCCGTAAAGTTGTACCCGAATTTCTCGTAGCACACATCTCCAGCATAGCCGTTCAGGAAGGCTGCTGAGCATGCTGCATGGAAAGCATCGTCGTTGCAAAGAAATGCTCCGCAAATTCCAGCTAGAACATCTCCTGTACCGCCGACGGTCATTCCTGCATTTCCTGAGCGGTTAACTTTTACCCTAAATCCGTCTGTTATAACATCTTCCTTTCCTTTAAGCAGTATCACTGCATTTGCCCTCTCTGCAACCTTCCCAACCTCAACTTCTCCGAAAACTCTTCTAAATTCTCCCATATGCGGTGTCAATATGCACTCGCAGTTTTCGGGCACTTCATCAACAAGTCCTTGAGCGTCCAGCACGGCCTTTTTGCAGCTTTTAAGAAGCTCCCTGATAACTTCTTCAAACTCAGGGTTCTCCCCCACACCCATTCCCGCAACCACAACATCGTGCTTCTTCGCAAGTTCCTCAAGTTCTCTTAAGTTTTTCAACTCTATTCTCTCCTCTCCAACACCCCTCACTATCAGATTGGGGCTGAAAGACGCCACAACCTTTCTTATCGACTCAGGTACTGCCGTTGTGACTATATCTGCTCCTGCATACAATGCTGCGAGACTTGCCAGGGCAGGAGCACCTGTGTACTCTCCGCCCCCAACGACCAGAACTCTGCCGTGCTCACCTTTATGTGCTTCATCATATCTCTTATAGCTGCTTATAACGTCTCCGGGACCGCAGAATTTTTCGAAAACAGGAGGTATGCCTATGTCCTTAACAACAACTTCGCCGCAGACATCCTTAGCCTTATCTAACCCGGGCTTTGCCTTGTGGAATGTTACGGTCAAATCAGCCTTAACAGCCTTCTCGTAATCCCCCGTGTCAGGGTTCAGGCCGGAGGGAACATCTACAGCAACCTTGAACGCATCACTCTCATTAATCATCTTTACTGCAGTGCCGTAAGGCTCCCTCAACTTCCCCTTTACACCCGTACCGAGCATGGCGTCTATAACTACGTCTGAATCGACCTCTTCCGGCAACCCCTCCTTTACTGGAATCTCAGCTTTCCTGCAAATTTCCAAGTTTTTTATGGCGAGCTCCGTTTTTGGCTTTCCGAGGAGGAAAATCTCAACTTCGAAATCCTTTAAATGCCTCGCGGCTACAAATCCGTCTCCGCCGTTGTTACCACTGCCAGCAAAAATCTGAACTTTGCCCTTGTAAAACCTTTTCATTATCTCCTCAGCCACACCTCTGCCGGCATTCTCCATCAGAAGCATTCTGCTCAAACCGAAATACTCGCAGTTTGTGTCAAGAATTTGCATGTCTCTGGACGAAATTACTTCCATGATGAATGTTCACGGAAGCCTTAAATATTTTTCATCGTAGCAGAGGACATGAATCCGTCAGAAGTCTTCGAAATCATTGAAAAACATACCAGATTCATGAGGGATTCCATACCGCTGATTGCGAGTGAGAATTTAACCTCTCTGTCGGTAAGGAGGTGTTATCTTTCAGATTTGGGACACAGGTATGCGGAGGGTAAAGTTGGACACAGGTTTTACGAGGGCTGCAGTTTCGTTGATGAGATAGAAGAGAGGGCAGTCGATTTAACCAAGAAAATATTTGAGGCTGAGCACGCAAACGTTCAGCCAATTTCTGGGGTTGTTGCGAACATTGCTGCGTTCTTCGCTTTAACCGACGTGGGAGACACCATTATGAGCATTTCCGTGCCTTGTGGCGGGCACATAAGTCATGATACTGTTTCTGCGGCTGGTTTGAGGGGGCTGAGAGTCATTCACTACCCCTTTGATAATGAGGAGATGAATATTAACGTTGATGAGACGAGAAATGTTGCTTTAAGGGAGAAACCCAAGCTTTTCATTCTTGGCTCCTCCCTCATACTCTTCAGGCAGCCTGTGAAGGAGATAAAGGAAATTGCGGACGAGATTGGCGCTTATGTAATGTACGATGCCAGCCATGTTCTCGGCCTCATTGCGGGAAAGGCTTTCCAGAATCCGCTGAAAGAGGGGGCGGATGTTATGACTGGCAGCACTCACAAGACCTTCTTTGGGCCTCAGAGAGCTATAATAGCCAGCAAAAAAGAGCTGGCGGAGAAGGTTGACAGGGCAGTCTTTCCGGGTGTTGTCAGCAATCACCACCTCAACACACTCGCAGGTTATGTTGTAGCGGCGATGGAGATTTTGGAGTTCGGGCAGGATTATGCAAAGCAGGTGGTGAAAAATGCAAGGGCACTGGCAGAGGAGCTTTACAACCTCGGTTATAAAGTACTAGGGGAAAAGAAAGGTTTTACGGAGACCCATCAGGTTGCGGTTGACGTCAGGGACTTTGGAGGAGGGGAGAAGGTGGCAAAAACACTTGAGAATGCTGGAATCGTGTTGAACAAGAACCTTCTTCCGTGGGACTCCCTTGAAAGCACCGACAATCCTTCAGGAATAAGAATAGGCGTTCAAGAAGTTACGAGAATCGGAATGGGAGAGGAGGAGATGAAAATCATTGCAGAAATTATTGATGCGGCGATAAAGGAGAAGAAGTCTGCTGAAGAGCTGAGGAAAGAGGTAAGGGAGCTGAAGGAGAGGTTTAACATCATAAAGTACAGCTTCGACCAGAGCGAGGCTTACATCTTCCCTGAGTTGAAATGAAGGTGTACATAGACCCAGAAGGGGATGTTGAGGAGATAAGGGGGGCATTCAGGATAATCAACCCGGAGCTATATGAAAGACTGCTAAAAATAGACGGTAGCGATGATTTTTTCAGATACATGGTCAAACCCCTTAAAGTCAGCGTAAGGGTAAATACTCTGAAGGCAGAGGTTGAGGATGTACAAGAAAATTTGCGCGAGATTATTGTCGGAAAAGTTCCATGGTGTAAGGAGGGATTTTATATCTCTACAAACGAATTTTCGAAGATTCCTGAACATCAACTTGGCATAATTTTCTCCCAAGAGGCCGCTTCGATGATCCCTCCGGTTGTGATGGAACTCCAGCCCGGCATGACCGTGTTGGACATCGCAGCCTCTCCTGGAGCTAAAACGACGCAGATAGCCCAGTACATGCGGAACGATGGCTGCATTGTTGCGAACGACGTGAAGCACTCAAGGATAAACATTCTCATCTCAAATTTGCAGCGTTGCGGAGTGCTTATTGGAAAGGTTACGGTTAAGGATGGAAGGTATTTCGGAAGATTTCGGGATAAATTCGATGCCGCGCTTGTTGACGCTCCCTGCAGCAACATGGGCATGATAAGGAAGAACTACAAGAACATAAGGCTTTGGAAGCTCAGAGATTGTTACGGACTTTCAAAGCTGCAGAAAGGTCTTCTGATGGCCGCTTATAAGTCAGTTAAACCGGGAGGTGTGGTGGTTTATTCCACATGCACTCTGGAGCCGATGGAGAACGAGGAAGTGGTGGACTACTTGCTGAAAAACACAGATGCCGAAATCGAGGAGATCAAGCTTCCAGTTAAGGGTGTTAAGCCGTTCACTGAGTTTGACGGTAAAGAATACAGTAAGGAGGTGAGAAAATGCCTGCGCCTTCATCCTCAGAGCAGCGACACGGAGGGGTTCTTCGTGGCGAAGTTGAGGAAACCGTGAGAAAGCTTCTGAAGGAGCAGTTTGATGCGGAGCTACCTGAAGATATCAGGTTTTACTTGGGGGGAAAAAACAGGGTTTATGCCTACAAGAGCTGCGAATTTGACGAGATAGCCTCGCACAAGGGGATTTACTTTGGAACGATTGAGAGGGATGGCCTGAGGCTCTCGATAGAGGGGAGCTTCATTGTCGGAAGAATTGCGAAGAAGAACGTAGTCGAGCTTGATGCAGAGAGCTTCAGGAAGTGGATGAGAGGGGAGGATATTGAAGCAGGCGTTAAGGGCTATTACATCGTAAAGTGGAGAAATTACTTTGCAGGTTGTGGAATGGGAAATGGGAGAG
>NZ_JACDNT010000038.1 GCF_017656475.1 Archaeoglobus sp. | reverse complement strand
CCGCAACCTCACCCTTTGCAGCTCTTGCCAGCATCCACATCACACACCCCCACTGGCCTTCCTTGAACTGAACCGCATCTTCGGGCTTTTCATCGCTCCATACAATGGCGACGGGCTCATACTTCAGTTTTAAGGCCTTTGCGATTTTACTCTCCATACGATCTCTTTGGAATGTGGATTAAAAATACTTAACCGTTGATTTAGTGTTTATTCTTTCTAATAATGGTTTATCATTCCAGATAATTTTATTAATGATTTATGTTATTTTCTCCTCAAAAATATTCGCGAGGTGATTGCTTGCAGAGAGAGTTCTGGGCCACGAGAGTGGGATTCGTTCTTGCTGCGATAGGTTCGGCTATAGGTCTCGGTAACATCTGGAGGTTTGGCTATCTGGTGTACAAGAACGGTGGTGGAGCTTTTCTGATTCCGTATTTTGTAGCTTTGTTTGTTGCGGGAATAAGTCTGCTGATTCTGGAGTTTGCGTTAGGTCACAAGTTTCGAGGGAGCGCCCCACAGGCTCTGAGAGCAATTAACAAGAAGTTCGAATGGGTAGGCTGGTGGGCAGTGATTGGTGGACTAATCATCACGACGTACTACTGTGTTGTGATTGCCTGGGCGCTGGTTTACTTCACCAAAGCCTTCACCCTTGCGTGGGGTACTGAAACGAAAGCGTACTATTTCGGAGAAATTCTACAAATCTCTAACTCGCCTTGGGACTTTGGAGGGTTTGCAGTGGGAGTTCTGATAGCAGCAGCCATCGTCTGGGCCATCAACTGGCTCATAGATTTCAGGGGTGTTAGGAAAGGTATCGAAGTTGCCAACATGATTTTGATGCCCCTCCTGTGGATTCTCGCCATAATCCTCGTTATCAGGGGGCTGACTCTGCCAGGGGCAATTGAGGGGATTGAGTGGTACCTAAAGCCCGACTTTTCCAAACTTGCGGACTACAACATCTGGCTTTCGGCGTTTGGACAGATATTCTTCACTCTGAGCCTCGGAATGGGTATAATGATTGCCTATGCCAGCTATCTGCCTGAGAAGAGCGACTTGGCCAACAACGCCTTCATTGTTGCGTTAGCAAACTGTGCCTTCAGTTTCTTGGTCGGTTTTGCGGTGTTCGGTACTCTTGGATACATGGCATACACAACAGGAAGCGAGATTGGTGATGTCGTCACGCAGTCCATAGGTCTTGCCTTCGTTGTTTTCCCGCAGGCCCTAAACCTGCTTCCGGCACTCAAAGTGTTCACGGCAGTGGTGTTCTTCCTTGCTCTGGTCGTTGCTGGACTTTCGTCATCCATTTCACTCGTTGAGGCTGTTGTTTCTGCAATGATGGACAGGTTTGACATTGAGAGAAGGAAGGCCGTGAACATTGTTGTTGGAATCGGGTTTTTAGGCAGTCTGCTGTACACAACAAAAGCTGGGTTATATTGGCTCGACATTGTTGATCACTTCGTGAACTACTACGGCCTCGTGCTTGTGGGGTTGCTTGAGGTAATCGCCGCTGCATGGTTCTTCAACCTTGGAGAACTCAGAAGCCACATAAATGCGGTGTCAGAGATAAAAGTGTCATCCTGGTGGGACTTCTCAGTGAAATTCGCTGTGCCGGCAATCCTTCTGATACTGCTCGCATTCGACGTGTATTACAACTTAAAGGAGCCATACGGTGGCTACTCGGTTGACGCCTTGGTTGCGGGATTTGGCATAATTCTGGGAGGAATGCTTGTCTCAGTGTTACTCTCGTGGAGGGGTAAGGATGTCTCCTGATGCCATAGCCATGGGAATTTTCGGATTCGTTGTGCTCTACGGAGGGCTGGCATACTTCCTTTATAGGGCGATGAAAGCTGAGAAGGCGTAAAAATATTTATATTTTTTATTTATAATGTATATTTCAGCGGAAAACGAGATATTTGCTACAAAGTTATTGGCTACGACAGCAAGAGTGGATTTGCTGACTACAGATTCTATACTGTAATTTCTAGCAATCCCTGCATCCACTCTCGAAGCTCTTTGGTGCTTTTAATCCCCCTTCTGATAACCTCTACATCACCAAACAGTTGGGTTTTGTTATATCCAAACATCAGTCAGAAAAACTAAACAAAGTGTTTATGAAATTCGACGATGCGCTGAAAGTTATTAGAGGGATTAGAACTAGAAATAGGAGAGCCACGGGCGGGATTTGAACCCGCGACCTCGTGCTTACCAAGCACGCGCTCTTCCTGCTGAGCTACCGTGGCCTGCAATGATTTAACCAAAAAGGGAATTAAAAGCTTTCGCTATCGTAAAAACCAGCCTCGCTGTAGGGTGTGGTCATAACACGCCTGATCCGCTTTGCTATCTTTTTTCCAACTTTTGGCACCTTAGCCAGCTCCTCCTCATCTGCTGTGGCAATGTTCTCTATCGTCTGGAAGTAATCAAGAAGATTTTTCGCAATAACACTGCCAACGTTCGAAATTGATGAGACTATGTACTCCTGCTCCTCCTTCAACGTTCTTTTCGTCTTCGCTGCATGTTCCACAACACCCCTTCTTTTCTCCTCCTGCTCCCTCCTAGCCATTGCGAAAATAAGCTCAGCAGTCTCCTTTGGACTGCTGGTCCTCAACACAGGTATACCAAAGTCAATAACAAGCGACGCAATAGCCCCTCTTACCGCATTGGGATGCATACCTCCTCTGTAAAGGTTTTCCCCTTCTATGACTATCACTGGCCTGCTGTAGGCAGATTTCATCTTTGCAACCTGTGAGAATAGTCTGTCCTTCTGGATGATGCTGTTCAGAAAGTCCTCGACTGTCTTCCTCTCTACTGCAACCCTGTCACTTACAATGTAATCAGCAACTTCGAGGTTTCTCAACTCGATCCTTGCCCCAAGATCCCTCAGGTGCTTCACAACCTCAGATCTGAGCTCCCTTGAATCCACGATCACTTTTACTCCAGTCTCCTCCGCCAAGGTGTACTCTCCAAGACTTCTCTGCTTTCTGTCGAGCATTCGCTTGATTTCTAGGATTTTATCGTACATCTTCCTCTCTTTCTTCATGCTGGAGTAGTAGTAAGCCTCATCCCTCGTCCCCTTCGTAACCAGAACGACGATTCTCCCCTCTCTTCCCCTTCCAGTTCTCCCCTTTCTCTGAATAGCCCTGATTTCAGAAGGTACAGCCTCGTAAAAAACCACAAGGTCAGTTGATGGTATGTCCAGCCCCTCTTCTCCAACAGACGTTGCAACGAGAACCTTGTATTCCCCCTTCCTGAACTTGTCGAGGGTTTCTATCTGCTCCCTCTGCCTCATCCCCTTGTCATTATCCCTGCTCGCCTGCCCAACAAACTTTGCAACGGGAAAGAGTGGGGAGAGCTCGTTAACAAGCATCTCTGCAGAATCTCTGTAGTTCGTGAAAACTATAACTCTGGAGTCCGGATTTTTCTCAAACTGCTTCTTGAGAACTTCTTTCAGCTTTTCCAGCTTTGGATGCTCAGCCTTACACTTTGATAGAGCCAAAACAGCTTTCTTGAAAATAGGATCGTTGACGATGCTCTTGGCCGCTTTGCTTCCCCCTCTTGAAGTAGCCTCTCTGATTAGCTTTCTGAGGTAGCTTTTCACAGCCTTAACTCCCTGAGTTTCTATGAGCTCAATCGCGTGCTGGAGCTTCAGTATCTCGGCTAAGATAGACAGCGCTTCGAATATCTCAGAGCTACCGCTCTCTGCAGCCTCTACCTGAAGTGCCTCCTGAAGGGCGAGTAAATCCCTCTTTGATGAGTTCTCTGGAACCTCTATACCCAGATCTCTCAGCCGCTTAAACCTTATTTTGACGCATTCCTCAAGTTTTTCCTTTACCTCCTTCATCTCCTCCGGAATGTCAACCTTCAACCACTCGATTCTCTTCTTTCCGACGTAGAGTGCGACATCATCATCCCACTCTGTTCTGACTTCTATGGCCTCAATTCCGAGGTTCTGAATTACCTCCATTATTCTTTCCGGATCACTACCAGGAGAGGCTGTCATTGCAAGGATCAGCGGTTTTCTGGCAGTTCTCAGGTACTCTTTGGCGATGAAAACGTACGCGTAATTTCCAACCGCCCTGTGAGCTTCATCAAAAACAATGAGTATGACATCCTCAAGGCTTATCCTGCCGGCAAGAAGGTCGTTCTCGATAACCTGGGGCGTGGAAACAATTATTCTTGCACTTCCCCACAGTTCCCTTCTTTTTTCGGGGGAAACTTCACCGCTAAGAGATACAATCTCCTCGACTTTCAGCACTTTTTTCAAAAACCTCGCGTGCTGTTCTACAAGGGGCTTGGTTGGGGCCAAGAAGAGAACTTTGCCTTCTTCGTTCAGCAGTCTCGATGCAATTACGAGTGCGGCAATCGTTGTCTTTCCCAGTCCGGTAGGGATTACAACGAGTGTGTTTTTGGTCAGTGCAGTAGCAGCAATCGATATCTGATACATCCTTCTTTCAATCGTGTTTTCCCTGATCAGGGGGTGAGTGACGTATTCCACAAGAACTTGTTAACAGTAGTAAATAAAAACATACCTTTAATTTTGATTTTGTGTATAACTCATCAAACCTCTTGTGCAGTTCTTTTAAACCCACCAGCTTTAAAGCATCCAATGGAAGTCGAGATTGTCAAGCTGAAAACACCTTTCACGGATCTGGATCACACTTACGTTTATGTGGTAAACTCAGAAATAATGGTAGATGGCGGATTCTGTAACCCCCAGAACGCCGAGAAGCTTGAGGAGTTTGATGTGAAAAGGAGAATTATTACGCACCACCACATAGACCACGTTGGCCTTGTTTTTTACAGCAAAAAGGATGTTGAGATTCACAAACGCGAACTTGAGTTTCTGGAAATATACTCAAAGCCTGAAAAATTTATTGAGGACTACAAAAGGCTTTTCAGGATTTATGGAGCGAATGAAAATTACGCGGACACTCTCAGAGTGATTATGGCGATGAAACTAACCAAGAAGGCTAGATTGCTCGAGCTTATCGAAGACAATCAGATAATAGATACTCCGGGACATACTGCCGGTCACATCAGCGTGCTGATTGACGGTTGCCTTTTTAGCGGTGACTTCATTCTAAGCAGAACAACTCCGAACGTGAGTTTCTATCCCACCTACACAAGTGGGGTAAGCGATTATCTCAGATCGCTTGAAAAATGCCTTAAGCTCGACATATCAGAAATTTTCCCCGCTCACGAAAAGAGAATCAAAGATCCGGAAAAAAGAATTACTCAGCTTATTGAGCACTACACATCGAGGGCGTTGGAAGTTTTCGATGCCGTGAACAGTGGATACAGAACGCTCGAGGAAATTGCCTCAGAGATAAACTGGAGCATCGGAAATTTCAGAAAATTCGACGATTTCAATAAGTTCATGGCTCTCTGTGAAACCCTCGCCTTCCTGTACTATCTTAGGGAAATTGGAAAGGTTGAAGAAGAGAAAGCTGACGGAAGAGTGATTTTCACCGTATGCTGACACTTAAAACCTGAATGGTATCGCTTGCATCCTCTATAAGGTCGCTGACGTTGATGAGTTTCTCTACGAATTTTATGAAGAAGTACCACTCTGCGTAATTTGAGAAGTCGATTACCTTCAGCTTCTCGTAAATCCTCCCCTTCATGCTGTCTACCTGCTCCTCGAATATCTTGATTTTTAAAAGAACATCACTCAGGCCACCCTCTTCGAGGGCATTAAACGCATCAAGGAGCAGATAGGCCATTTTAGAGTTAATTTCCGCAATCCTGACGAATTCATCCCTCAGCTCGTCTGGAATGAGGTCTATCAGCAGGTAAAGCATTGCCAGGTCTTCAAGCTCATCAAGTATTTCATCAAGCTCCTCGACAAGGTTGCAAAACTCGGAACGGAGAGCCGGAATGAAAGCCCCTGAATGAATTTTCAGAATTATGTCCCTCCTAATCGCATCACCCAGTTTTTCCGCCTCGCAGACATCCCCGACCACAGCCTCATCACTACGCTCGATTATGCTTTTCATAAGCTCGCATGTGTCGATTATGAGCTCAATCTGCTTCCCAATTAGCTCTACAACCTCCCTCTCCCTCTCCCCACCAAAGACGATTTTCTTTATTCTGTCAATCATTCCTTACCACCCTTAACCTTCTCCACCACCCTGACAACCTCAATTAAGGTTTTGGGATAGTTGCCATACTCATCCTTCTCCAGACTCTTTACCATATCCCATATCGTTAGCAGAGCAACACTAACCCCCGTTAACGCCTCCATTTCGACTCCAGTCTTGCCTTTGGACTTAACAGTGCATTTAACCCTTATCCCAACGCTCTCTATATCAAAATCGAACTTCACAGATGTTATAGGGATGGGATGACACATTGGTATGAGTTCCGGTGTCTTCTTAACTGCCATAACTCCGGCTATGTTTGCCGCTGCTATAACGTTTCCTTTAGCCACTTCTTTATTCAAAATAGCCTCAATAGTCGAGCTTCTCAATCTGATATAGCCCTCAGCAACGGCAATCCTGTCGACATCATCTTTATGCGAAACATCAACCATCCTGACCTTTCCGTCTTCGATGTGTGTGAATTCCATAACTAATCTCTCCGCAGGTAAAAATATATCTTGCTGAAACTAACAAAGATTATGGAGGCGCTTGTTGTTGTTGACATGCAGAAGGACTTCTGCTACAAGAGCGGTGCGCTCTACATTCCTGATGCGGAGACGATTTTCGACGCAACAGCAAAAGTTGTAGAGGCTGCAAGAGAGAGGATGCCAGTAATCTTCACCCAAGACTGGCACAGAGAGGATGACGTTGAATTCAGAATCTGGCCAAAACACTGCGTGATGAATACCGAGGGTGCAGAGATTATTGATGAGCTGAATCCGAAACCAGAAGACTACTATATAAAGAAAAGAAGGTACTCAGCATTCTTCGGAACAGATTTAGACCTTCTCCTCAGGGAGCTTGGTGTGAAAAAGCTTTACATTTGTGGAGTTGCGACCAACATATGCGTCCTGCACACGGCTGGAGATGCAGTGCTGAGAGGTTATGAGGTTGTGGTTATCAGGGACTGCACCAAAGCCCTGAGCGACTACGAGTACGAGTACGGGCTTAGACACATGGAAAATGTTTTTAATGCAAAAATATTAGAATCAAAGGACTTTCTGTCGATATTTTCCTAAAATTATAAATCAATATAAATCTAAGGCGAAAAGTTTATCAACATGTTAAACCAAATATCTTTGGGGTGCCGGTTCACCAGTAGTAGCTATCCCGCCGTCACCGCTGTAAGTTGTTGTTTTTATCGGCACCCCCTTATTCTATCAGTACTGCGTTTACAACGCCCTCCTGGCTCGGTCTGTTGGTCACTTTTGCCTTTCCTATGCTGGTTGAGATTATTGCACCCTTCGTGATTACGTTTCTCCTTGCGTAGTGCACGTGGGCGGGATTTTCAACAACGCTCTCAATCTCTGCTCTGATAACTTTGCCCTGTTTCGGATCGTAAACGTTAGCGTACTTTTCGGCGAAGAGCTTCAACTTGTAGTTACCACCTCTCACCCTGATCTTTTTCACCTTTCTTTCGCCGGTGAGCGTTTCCACCTGCTCTCTACCAAGCTCGTACTTTCTCTTTTTTCTGGCTTTCCTGTAGAATCCTCCACTTGGCTTTCTTCTGCTTCTTCCCTGCCAAATCATACTCCATCACTTCCTGATAGGGAATAAAATACTTCCGCCTTAAAAAGTTTAGCAGCAAATGTTTATAACGATTAAACCAACTACTGTTATGGCGGAGAGCAGTTTTGTTTACAACGGAGTTGAGGTGACATGGCTGAAACATGCAGGCTTTAAAATTAAGGGTTCCAGGGTTGTGTACATCGACCCCTACGATATACCTGAAGAACTCGAAAAGGCCGATGTAATTCTGGTAACACACGACCACTTTGACCATATGGACGTTAAGAGCATCAGAAAGCTCTCAAAAGACGATACAGTCGTGATTAATCCCTCAGGATGCATCATTGAGGGTTTTGAGAGTTGTGAAGTGAAGCCCGGAGAGGAGACTGAAGTGAGAGGTGTAAAGGTTAGGGCTGTCCCTGCTTACAACATCGACAAACCATTCCACAAGGAGAATTGCGTTGGCTACATAGTCGAGATTGACGGCGTTAAAATATACCATGCAGGTGACACCGACAGGATTCCAGAGATGAAGGACATTGAGGTTGACATTGCCCTTCTACCAGTTGGTGGAACTTACACGATGAACCTCCAGGAGGCAATAGAGGCTGCTAAGGACATAAAAGCCAAGCACTATATTCCGATGCACTTCGGGGCAATTCCACAAACCTCTGCAGACCCTGAGGAGTTCAAAAATAAGGTGGATGGTGCAGTAGTTCTAAAGCCACTGTTCTAATTTTTTACTCCTCAATCCTCCTGAGCTCTGCCACAATCACGCTGTGACCCTTCCTGCACTGCTCAGGAGCGTCACCTATGACCCTCTCAACAATCACAGCATCACCACTGTTTAGCTCGATGGGGTGGCAGAGGGAATACATGCTGCAGTCGTAAACATCACAATTCCGTCGTTCGTAGTGAATCTTAGCCCCCTCAACGGCAATTTTTGAATCAACGAGAGCTATTATTGGCAGCTCCACAACCTCCACAGCCACAACACCCTCATCGTGCAGTGGGCACTCCTGAACAGCTCCATCCCTCAGACCAACTATCTTGTACTTAGCCCCCTCTTTAAGTTTCAAACACGTCTTCTTAATTTTGCAGCTCTCACATTCCTGTTTTCCACCAAGGAAAATGAATTCTGTGCCGATTTTAGCCCAGTCTTTACCGCATAAAGTAATGATTTTGTTTACTTCTTCATTCATGAGCATCACCAAATTTTCTCTATATAGCACTATTTTAAATTTGCTCAAAGCCTGATGCTCATCATGTCCTCCGCAACGACGGCATCGAACTCCAGATACTCAAGAATCTCATCCTTAACGCGGTAAGCCATTGGATAAAGGTGTGTGAGGTAAAGCTTCTCCGCCTTGCAGTACTTAAGCACATCCTTCAGGTTTTCGGGAGTGGTGTGGTAGTCAGCCTGGTAGTTGAAGGGGAGGGAGAGTTCGTGAACCATAACGTTGCAATCAACTGACATGAAGTCTTTAAACGCCCTTGTATCCCCGCTTATTGCCACGACATCATCAACCACGTAACCCCTGCTCTCGATGGAGTGGATGGTCGGAATTGCCCTTATGCTCACTTCTTCCTCAAATTTCTCTCCTTCATCAACCGCGAACTTTAACTTTCCTCTTAAATACGGGTATGCCTCAAGAAGGGAGTTAAGGAATGCCCTCGTGCCATCAGGCCCGTATATTCTCAGCTCCTCCCCACCAAGAAGCCACCTTGCCTTGAGAATGTTCAAAAGGTCTCCGTTGTGGTCGAGATGGTGGTGAGTTATGCAGACAGCATCTATGTCGTTGACACTAACACCCAACTCCTCCAGTCGGTGGTAGCTTCCGATTCCGCAGTCGAAAAGGATTTTTGAGCTGCCTGTATCAATCAAAATCGAACTCTGGGCTTTATTCCCGTAAGGAACTGCAACACCTGTGCCGAGAAAGGTTAGCTTCAACCTTTCACCCCCATCATTTCGCAGATTTCAGCAATAACTGGCTCTTTGAGCAAGTCTTCCCCTGAAACTACCTCAAAATACTCCTTGATTGATTCACCAACATTCTTACCGAGAGTGTGCCAGTGGCCGGAAACGTAAAACTTAACACCCTCTTCAGGTGTCGTGAATTTTCGCATTTCAAAGGCCCACCACCTTCCGCCCTCGATGAAGGGGGCAAACTCTCTTCTCTTTGAAAGGAACTTCTTAACATTCTTCTCGTCCTCGAACTGGGGGCCCATCCTCCTGAAGACTCTTGAAATTTCCTTAACCTGACACTCAAACAGCAGGTAGCAGAATTTTTCGGCAGCCTTGAAGGTGTAGCGGATTGGCATGAAGTTCTCCCTCTCCAGAAACTCGAAAATTTTTCTCGAGGCTCTTTCAAGCTGCGGATAGAGGTTGTCCTCTACTATGTCCGGTCTTCTGAACTTTACGGCAAAAACCGCAGTTCCCCTCTCCTCAATAATTTTTCTCAGCCTTTCAGGCTCAACCCCCTTCTTCGGCTTAGGTTTAAAGAACCCCAGAGACGGGTTCTCTAAGAAAGCCCTTGAGAGGTGGACAAACCTTGCAAGGTTGTCGATGCTCAGGTTTGCGGCAACGTTCCTCTTCTCGTCAACCGGATCAACAACAAAAAACTCCTCTCCCTTCCTCACTTCCCCCTTCGCGACGTCTATTACAGTTCTCCTCGTCCATTTCCTCGCATTCTTGACAGTTTCGAGAAATGATCCGTAGAAAACAATCAAAAGCTCGCAAAGATAGCCTGAAAAGCCTCTGACCTTGTATTCAGCACCATAAATTCCGTTGGCCTTCAAAAAACCCTTCAACAGCCTTACTTCGTTCTCCTTCCCTTTTATCCTGTTTTCAAGCCATTTATGGTGGAAAGGTGTTCTATCGACAGCGGACTTAATGTTTCTCGGATCCTTTAGCTTGTAGCACGGCACAACATCAACTTCCACACCCTTAACCACACCATGAACATAGGGATGCTCAGCATACCTTATCTCGTAACTGTCGAGCACGGCTTTTCCGATTTCAAGTCCCTTCTCTCTGAGTTCCTCCTTAGGCATATCTTCAGGAAAGAGTAGAAACACGTCTATCTCAAGGCTGCCCTTCAGCCAGGTGTTCCTCGCATAGCTGCCAACAAAAACGTACTCTACCTCCAGACTGTCGAGTCTCCTCCTTAGCTCCTCTTCTGCCTCTTTCCCCATCCTTATTTCTCCCTCTTCAGGCAGAACCAGTTTCAGGGCTTCTTCAACTACCTCTTCCACCTTCATTCAAATACCCTCAAATCCTTGTAAATGGGCCCCTTGGGAGTCAAAATGCTTTGCTTGAGCCTGAAACTCCTTACCTCCATCTCGCCAAAGCTCTCAGATGCATGTCTCTTTATGACTTCAGAAACTTCAGGATTTTTTCTCTTCACCCTCCCAACTGTGAGGTGAGCCTTGAATTCCTTGTCTCTCCTGAAACCAAGTTTCTTGAGCTTCTCGTAAACGTTGTTCGCAAGACTTGTAAGCTCACCTCTCTCCTTAACACCAACCCAGACGACTCTCGGTGAATTCACGTTCGGAAAAGCCCCTACTCCCTCAAATGAAATCTTGAAAGGCTCGAATTCCACCTCTGCAAGCTTTTCTTCAATCTTCGAAACTCTGCTCTCATTCACCTCTCCCAGAAAGAGCAGCGTGATGTGAAGATTTTCAGGCTCAACAGCCTTAATCCCATTAATCCTTGAAAGCTCACTCAAGATTGGTTTAATTTTTTCTCTTATTGAGTCGTCTATGTCAACAGCAATGAACAGTCTCATCAATTCGAAATAGCTTGGCGGATTATTAACCTTTGGACTTCGTGAGGAAGTATGCAACGACTACCAGCAACGCGGCGTTCATCAGCACCTTGTAAACTGGTGCGTATTTATAACCCGCCCAAACATCTATGAGGACATTTGCCGAGATGTAAAGCCCGACGATGGAAATAATAAGGAGTAAAAGAAGCAAAATCGTGATTGTCTTTCTTACAGCATCCTGAAACCTCACTTCCTCCTCCATGCTGCGACACCAGCAATCGCTATTAACGCCAGTGCGACCTCAAACCCGGGCATTCCAGCCCCTCTCTCCGCATAATCCGGTACCTCCTCTCTGACGAACTTCTCTACTTCAAATTCAACCTCTTCCTCTTCTACGTCCTTTGGTACTATCTTGGTTGGTGCAAGCTTAATGACGTCTTTCCAACTCTTAACAAGCTTCCCCTCCCTCCATATCTCAAGCTTCACGATATAGTTGTACTCGTCAGGCACCACAAAGTCAGCCTCAATGATGTTCGTCTTCCCCTTCCTTAGAGTCGTGTTCATCCACTCCTCGTCAACAAGAACGTTCGACTCGGCCTGAACGACCTTTATCCTTGTCACAACGTTGTAATCTTTCACGCTCTCAACGTAAAACCGTGCCTTGAACTCAACATTACCATCTTTAACGCCGGTGAGCAGAAAATCAGCACCTCGCATTGAAGCTTCAAGCTGCATGTTCTCTGCTACAAGGCTCCTTAGGTTTTTCAGTTGAAGATGCCGTAAGCTGAGAACTTTATCCTCATGCATTAAAATCAGCTCAATTCCGTAGTCCTTGGTTTTCTCAAAAGGTATTGTCAGCAAAGCCTCGTACTTTGACTCCGGGCTTTGAAAATTCTTCTTAACATCATCTAAAAGCAAACCGGTCTGGTAATCGTAAATCTTCGCCCTTACCGTGAATTCGTCCAGATTTTCCTTCTTTATTTCAGAAATGAAGGTTATGACAACGTGGCTTTCGTTTACAGCTTCAAGCTTCATGTCAATTTCTCCAAATCTGCCATAACTCTCGAACTTTGAAGAAGCAAGTGATACAGCAACGGCTGCTATCGCTATTGAGACTATTGCTACAATAACAACCTTTTCATTCATGTTGTCACTTGACATCAATGCGTTAAAAAAGTTTCTGTTTCGGACTAAAATATTTTAGGCTATGTTAAAAAAAGCAGCTTGCTCAATGAGCTTGCCGAATACTGAAGAAGGAGCTTATTTGAACCTCAGGGAACCTGTATGTTTAAAGTAAATCCTGACCGGTTTGTTGTACTTTTCACCCAGCTTTTTGATTTCCTTTTCTTTCTTAACCCAAAATTCCTTTGACAATCGTTTGTATTTCTCTTCCAACTCAGGAAAGTTGTTTCTTACTGCTTCAAAAACCTCTTTTCTGCATAGATTCAGATTCAAGTCTTCAAAGCACAGATGGTCAACAAAAGGAGAGACCTCTCTAAAAATCTCTTCTATGTCCGTTAAGGACCTGTCCACTTAACACAAACACCACCTCAATCGGTTGTAGTACAGCATAAA
>NZ_JACDNT010000037.1 GCF_017656475.1 Archaeoglobus sp. | reverse complement strand
GACTACGCCAAAACGATGGCGAACGGAGGAGATAAAGTTTGATTTTTTAAATTTTTTAGGTGTATAGTCTATTTTCATGGACTCCGGGTGGGGGATTCACTCTAATTCAAAATCTGCTTTTTTAATACAAAATCAGCGAACAACAGCGATAGATGCAAATTCTTCCTTCTCAACCCTCTCTATATCCCTGATCATCATGTCAAAATTCTTGAACCACTCTTCCATTGCCTCCCTCGCGATTTTCTTGAACTCCTCAAAGTCCCTAGGATAGTATAGATACTTGTATCCACCACCCTTCAGAATCCTGTACTCTCTTCTTACCAGCCCTCTGTCCATCAAATTCCTAAGAGCTTTATAAACCGTGCTCTCATCCTTTTCAAGCTCTTTCGATATGGTTTCTACATCCAAACCGGGATTTTTGAGAAGAATAAGATATATGTCCATCTCAAGGCATGAGATGTTGAGAGCGCATTTAAGGACGCATTTCAAATTGGGGCTGCATGAAACCTCCATTCTACCACCTACTCTTTTTTGCAAATTCTACCATAAAACACTTTTCATTCACAATTAAACTTTACTCTTAAAGTACTTTTCCAGCACCTTCTTCTGCCCCCTTCTCAGAATCTCGGATAGTGTTGAAGGAGCTATACCGAAAAACTTTGCAAGCTCTTCAAGCCTTATTCTCTTCGGAAAATCGAAGTATCCTTTTTCAAGAGCTATTTTGAGAATTTCCTCCTCTCTGTATGTAATCTCATCCTTTCCGGTCGGCTTGCCTTTGTAAATAAGCTCGAAATCAACACCTTCGAGGTTTTCGAGCAGGGAGAGAAAGCCCTCATCATCGCATATTATGTTCCAGACAAGCTCAGAGTCGTTAACGTCAACACCTGTGATAACACAGCCGGATTCGAGGATAGGAATGGCAAACAGGCAAGTGTGTTCTTTTATCATTACTTTGGCTTCCTTGGATGAAACAGGCACACCCTCGCATTGAGAAGGTAGGTTTTTGAGGATTTCGTCAGCGCTTTTCCCCTTGACCTTCAGCAGCCCTTTTACCACCTCTTCCTTCCTCGCAAAACCCTCAACTCTAACAACACAGCTCTTCATGATTCCGTTCAGCGTTGCGAGGGCGCAGTTTTCGGGAAGCTTGGTTTTAATCTGCACTTCGAGCATCACTTTTAGTTCACTGCGAGAAAATAAAGCTGACGAAAATCTTAGGGGATAAAGTTATACAACCTTAAGACAATTTAAATTCATGAAGATTGAGGGAAAGGTTAGTGAGCATGAGAGTATAAATAAGATGTATGAGAAAGTCAGCAAGGAAGGTGTAACGAACATTGTGGATAGATTTAACGCGCAGGAGAAGGGTAGATGCCCCTTCTGCACCGCAGGTCTGAGCTGCCAGCTCTGCAGCATGGGTCCTTGCAGGATTGGCAAGGACAAGCCTACTGGAGCTTGTGGAATTGATGCCGCCGGCATGGTGGTGAGAAACTTCACCCACAAAAACATGCTCGGAACTGAAGCTTACACCTACCACGCAATTGAAGCTGCCAAAACACTCAAGGCGACGGCAGAAGGAAAGACGATTTACGAGATTAAGGACGTTGAGAAGCTGAAGTGGTTTGCAGAACAACTCGGAATTGAAGGAGAAGACGTCAACGACCTTGCGAAGAAGGTTGCAGATTTTGTTATTTCCGATCTGAGCTCAATTGAAAAGAGCAAGCTTGTAGAAATATTCGCACCCAAGCAGAGGAAGGAGCTGTGGGAGAAGCTTGGAATATTCCCTTCAGGTGTGTTTCAGGAGATTTTGACTATGGGAGCGTCTGCGATGACAAATGTGGACACGAACTACGTTTCTCTGGCCAAGAAAAGCATGGCGATGAGCATTGCAACATGCATGGCTGCGCAGATAGCTCTTGAAACAATCCAGGACATTCTCTTCGGCACACCTATGCCGCACGAGAGCTACGCTGACCTTGGAATCCTCGACCCGGAGTATGTAAACATCGCCGTCGATGGTCATGAGCCCTTCATTGGCATCGCTTTAATCAAGCTCGCTGAGAAGGAAGAGGTTCAGGAGAAAGCGAGGGCTGCGGGAGCTAAGGGGCTGAGGATAATTGGATTCATAGAGACTGGTCAGGAAATTATCCAGCGCGTTGACAGTCCTGTTTTTGCCGGAATTGTCGGAAACTGGATTGTGCAGGAGTATGCACTTGCAACAGGATGCGTTGACGTTTTCGCAGCCGATATGAACTGCGCTCTTCCGTCCCTGCCAGAATACCAGCGCTACGGCGTCAAAATTGTACCTGTGAGCAAACTCGTGAGGTTCAGGGGGATAGATGAGGGACTTGACTACGAGCCTGAGAAAGCCAAGGAGATTGCGGAGAAGCTGATTGAAATGGCAATAGAGAACTTCAAGCAGAGGGACAAGAGCAAAGCTGTGAAGGTGGAGCAGAAGAAGAAAATAGTTGTCGGTTTCTCTCCAGAGGCGATTCTCAAAGCTCTGAACGGAGACCTGAACGTTCTGCTTGACGCAATCAAGAAAGGTGACATTAAAGGCGTAGCAGCCCTTGTTAGCTGCACAACGCTGAAGAACGGCCCTCACGACACCAGCACGGTTACGATTGCGAAGGAGCTGATAAAGAGGGACATACTCGTCCTTTCGATGGGCTGCGGTAATGCTGCCTTGCAGGTTGCAGGGCTGACGTCAATGGAAGCCGTAGAGCTTGCAGGAGAGAAACTGAAGGCCGTGTGCAAGGCATTGAACATCCCGCCGGTGCTGAGTTTCGGTACTTGCACAGACACGGGAAGGGCTGCATATCTCGTCAGGCTGATAGCTGACGCATTAGGAGTGGACATTCCGCAGCTTCCGATAGCGGTTACGGCTCCGGAATACATGGAGCAGAAGGCAACAATAGATGCCGTGTTTGCCGTTGCTTACGGCCTTACAACCCACGTCTCTCCAGCTCCACCAATAACTGGCAGTGAAGATGCTGTGAAGCTCTACACCGAGGATGTGGAGAAACTTACTGGCGGGAAAGTTCTGGTTGAAGACGACCCGGTAAAGGCTGCTGAGCTGCTGGAGAAAGTAATCGTTGAGAAGAGAAAGGCTCTAGGAATCTAAAAAAGAAACATTTTTTAATTACCAATTTTTCCTTTTTTCATGAAAGAGGTTCTTCCGAGTATTTACCTCATCGACACTCTGAAATACGTGGAGGAGGGAGTTATCTCTTCCTACGTCGTGGCTGATGCAAAAGCAGCAATCATCGACCCTGGAACGGCCAAGGGAGCTGAGATAATCTTGGAGGAGATTGACAGAAACTGGAATGTTGAGTACATTTGCCCCACACACATCCACATCGACCACGGTGGTGGTGCAGCCAAGCTGGCAAAGGCGCTCGATGCTAAAATCCTTGTGCATCCGAGGGGTGCTAAGCACATCATCAACCCTAAAAGGCTCTGGGAAGCTTCAAAGGCGGTTCTGGGAGAGGTGGCAGAGACTTACGGCAAACCCGAGAGTGTGGAAGAGGATAGGGTTATTGCTGTAGAGGATGGAGAGGAGTTTGAGCTTGGTGAGGAGAAACTGAAGGCGTTTTACGCTCCAGGACATGCTCCGCACATGCTTGCGTACTACCTGACCAACTCAGGAGTTCTGTTTCCCGCAGATGCTGTGGGGATGTACTTTGAGGGCGTCGTTTTCCCGCTAACACCCCCACCCTTCGACGCTGATGCTGCACTGAAAACGCTTGAGAGGCTGATGTCCCTGAATGTCGATTACGTTGCCTTTACACACTATGGCGTTGTGGAGGGTGACTGGACTATAAAAAAGTCCTACGAGAAGATAAAGAGCTGGATGGAGATTGCAAAAGAGGTTGCAGAAGCTGATGGAAGTGTTGAGGAGTTTGTGAACAGGTTGAGAAGGCATGATGAAGACGTCGAGAAGCTGTTCAACGTTCTCGGAAAAAAGCCTGTTGCTCTGAGCTTCATATACACATCTGCCACAGGAATGCTCGATGCTGCGAGGAGGGGGTTGCAATGAACCTCAGGTTTAATCCAGAGCTCTGCCTTAACTGCCCAACCTACAGCTGCCTCACAAAGTGCATCAACCTCAACTACGACTTTGACACAGCAAGGGAGGAGAGAACGAAGATCGCCCTCGGAGAGTACAGCAAGGTCCTGGAGGAGTGCTACACCTGCTATGGATGTGAAGAGTACTGCGAGTTCGGAAATCATCCCTTCTACCGGATGGTGGAGCTTCAGGAGGGCTTGGGTGTGAAGAAAGTGAGCGACGAAACTAAAATGGCTTTGCTGCAGCGTTATGATGTCAGTGGGGAATTCATTCCAAAAAAGGTTGGCGGAAAGTTCGTTCATATCTGCCTCTTCCCCGAAGTGAAGGATTTGGTTAAGGGAAAGCTCTTCGAGGGGTATGAGGTCGTCAGGGGTAGACACATCTTCTGCAACATGCTCTACCTTCATTACGGAATGATATCGGTAATTAAGGAAAGGGCCCAGAGGACGATCAACAACATAATGAAGCTTGAACCTGAGGAGCTCGTTCTTTATCACGACGAATGTTATGCATTCTACAAATCCTTCGCAGAGGCTTACGGAATTGAGGTGCCATTTTCTTTTACGCACCTTTTCGATTTCCTCTACTCCCGGCTCAAAGAAATGGAGGTAAAAGAGCTGGGCATCAAGGTTGCATACCAGAGGAACTGCTCCAACAGGCTTATTCCCGAGACTGACAGAACTCTCGACAGAATTTTTGAGCTAATCGGTGTTGAAAGAGTTGAGAGGGAGTACGACAGAGATAGGGCGATCTGCTGCGGAGCGTCCTTCGTCCTTTCAAACGAGCCAGAGAAGGCAGAGGGGTTGCAGAGCAAAAACATCAGGGATATTGTAGAGAGTGGAGCCGAATACGTGGTTTTCAACTGTCCGATGTGCTACACTACTCTTGCAGATAAAGTCAAGGCGAAAGACTTGAAGCCAATAATGGTTAGTGAACTTTGCAGGATGGCGATTGGGGAGGTGGATTACTAAAGCTCGCTATTCAATTTTTATAAAAACAGAAAGAATAAAGAGATTATCAAAGCTCAACGTAAGTAGCGTCAATAATCCCGTCAAGCTTCGTCATTTCTTCAAGTACTTCAGGAGTTGGAGGATCGTCAACGAGCAGTAGCATTAGCTGTATTCCTCCAGGCTTGTCCCCGCTCCTTCCAACAATCATCCCTGCGATGTTGATGTTGTTTTTCCCGAAGAGAGTTCCAACTCTCCCTATAACTCCCGGTTTGTCCTCGTGAAGCGATATAACGTAATGCCCCTTCGGCACAAAGTTGACATTGTAAACGTCAATTTTCAGAATCCTGTACTCATTGCCGAAGCAGGTTCCTGCGAGATACATCTCCCTGCCGTTGCTTTCCACCCAAACCTCAACGAGGCTCTCGTAGTGCTCACTGCTCTCAACCTTGCTCTCTTCAATCGTAATCCCCCTCTCAACCGCTACTGGCTTTGCTGACACGAGGTTGATTTCGTTGCCCAGAATTGGCTCGAACAGACCCTTCAAAAGCGCTCTTGTAATGAACTCGGTGTTTTTGGTGGCTATCTTGCCGCTGCATGTTATTTTAACCTTCTTTATAGCCCCTCCCAGCCTGACACTCGCAATTTTGCCCATTTTCTCGGCCAAAGTCAGGAAGGGCATCATGAACTCGAACTCAGCCGGCTCGATTGATGGCAGATTTACTGCGTTTCTCACTGGCAAACCTTTTGACATGTTCACTATGTCCTCTGCAATTATCATCCCCACATTTAGCTGTGCTTCTCTTGTTGACGCGGCGATGTGTGGAGTGGTGACTACATTTTCAAGCTTCAGGAGTGGATTATCAGGGGAGGGTGGTTCTCTCTCATAAACGTCAAGCGCTGCAGCAGCAACCTTTCCAACCTTTATTGCTTCATAAAGTGCTTTTTCATCAACAATTCCACCTCTGGCTGCATTTACGACTATTACGCCATCCTTCATTTTCTCAAACTGGTCTTTTCCAATGAGGCCCATAGTCTCCTTCGTTCTCGGAACGTGGACTGTGATGACATCAGATGAAGCAAGGAGCGTTTCAAGATCAGCAAGCTTAACACCTATCTGCTCCGCCCTCTCCTTTGATACGAAGGGGTCGTAGGCAATTACGTTCATCTCAAGAGCCTTGCAGCGCTTTGCCACCTCAAAACCAACTCGCCCAAGGCCTATTACGCCAGCAGTCTTCCCTCTCAGCTCAACTCCGATGAACTTCTTCCTCTCCCACTTCCCCTCCTTTACGCTCCTGTCTGCCTGCGGAATCTTTCTGGCTGCGGCAAGCATTAATGCTATCGCATGCTCTGCGGTTGAGATGGTGTTTCCTCCGGGAGCGTTAACTACAACGACACCTTTCTGAGTTGCAGCGTTGATGTCTATGTTGTCCACACCTACTCCAGCCCTGCCGATAATTTTGAGTCTCTTACCAGCCTCGATGACTTCAGCATCGACTTTGGTCTGACTTCTAACGACAATGGCATCATATTCTGGAATTTCTTGGAGAAGCTGCTCCTTGGTCATTCCAGTTTTTACGTCAACCTCTAGTCCGTTATTCCGCATGTACTCTATGGCCTCCTCACTGATCGGCTCTGCAACGAGTACTTTCATACCCCCCACGCTCTGTGGCTGAGCTAAAAACATTTACGATAAAAACTTTTACTCATCCGTCAATTTCAAGCTGTGAGAATTGCGGTGACCGGAAGGCCTGGGGTGGGAAAGACGACACTCTGTATGAGAGTGTACAAGTCGCTTAAAGGTAGAATGACCATTGGTGGATTTGTTACAAAAGAATTGCGAAAAAATGGAAGAAGAGTGGGTTTCAAGCTCATTGATCTGAGTTCCGGCAAAGAGGAGTGGCTTGCCAGAGTAGGAGATGGAAGTGTGAGGGTTGGTAAGTATGCGGTAAACGTTGAGGGTCTTGAGAGGTTTCTGGAGTCCGTAAACACAAAAGCGGATCTAATCATCATTGACGAGGTTGGCCCGATGGAGTTGAAGAGTGAGAAGTTCGTGAGGTTCGTGGAGGGGCTTTTGGATAAAGAGAACCTTCTTTTCACCATTCACCTCAAATCGAAACACCGGCTTCTTGAAAGAATCAGGAAGGAGTTCAGAGTTTACGTTATTGACGAGGCAAACAGGGATAAGGTGACTGAAGAAATAACTGAAATTTTTGAGGGGTAAAATGGAGGTTCAGGAAGGAAGTGTAAGGATAAGCGTTGATGAAGTGTTCTACAATCCGAGGATGAGGTTTTGCAGGGACCTCGACATGCTTGTTTTTGCGGCATTGGACTCAAAGGAGTACTTCGATGCTTTGTCGGCAAGCGGAGTCAGGGGGATAAGGGCTGCTCTTGAAGCCGGGAAAGTTGCCGTTTTTAACGACGTCAGCCCCAAGGCTGTGGAAGTCATTAAAGAGAACCTGAGGAGGAACGGTTTGAGCGCTGATGTTATTAACGGTGATGCAGCAGCAGTAATGAGGCAGAAGAGCTTTGAGCACATTGATGTGGATCCGTTCGGTTCTCCCGCACCATTCATGGACTCAGCCTGCTTATCAGCGAGAAAGTATCTCAGTATTACTGCTACAGACACTGCAGCTTTATGTGGTAGCGCCACAAACTCAGGGTTGAAGAAGTACGGCGCCTTTGCCGTGAAAACGGACGTTTACCATGAAGTTGGATTGAGGGTGCTGATTGGCTTTGCAGTGAGAGAAGCAACGAAGTACGAGAAAGCCCTTTTGCCCCTCATATCGTGGGCTAAGGAGCACTACTACAGGGTTCACTTTAAAGTGCGAAGATCCACCTCAATGTCTGCAAGGATATACGAGAAAATGGGCTTCTTAGCTTACTGCAGTGCATGTCTAAGGAAAAAGGTGCTTGGCTTCGGTGAGGGTGCTGAGAGGTGCAAATGTGGTGAAGTGTTCAGAATAATAGGGCCAATCTGGTTGGGGGAGCTCAAGGACAGAGGTTTTGTTGAAAGGGTTGCTGGGATGGCAGAGGGGAAGCTTAAGGAATTTCTAAACAAAATTCTAATTGAGGTTGACGTCCCTACGGCCTACAGCCTTCCAGCATTGGCAAAGATACATTCTCTAACCCTCCCACCTGCCGAAAGTGTTGTCGGGGAGCTTAAAAAGCTCGGATTCGAGGCTTCGAGAACCCACTACTGTGGATTCTGCATTAAGACCGATGCTGACAGGGATGAGGTTGTAAAAATATTGGAAATCAATCAAACTTAAGCTCTGCTACCCTCTCCCAGCTGTTCTCATCGTAAACTTTGATTTCTTCCGGCCCTATAACGTAAAGGTAGTCGTCAATGTATATTGCCCTCACAGCGTTGCCCTTTACCGCTTTAACCAACCTTAGACCATCCCCATAGGAAAAGACGTAGCCGTTTTGTCCTGCTGGCAGGAAGAAGACTCCGTGTTCTTTGTCAAGCAGGAACGCGTGATGGTTGCTCATAACTTCACTCCAGTACTCCTGAAGGATGTATCTGTCTCTCTCAACCGGATTGGTCAAATCCGATATGTCGAACAGGGAGATTTTGACGTTTCCGTCCTCCATGCCTATGCCCAGAACAGTCTTTTCATCGATTCTGTGAAGGTATGACGAGAATCCCGGAATCTTCAGCTCTCCGACGATTTCTGGATTTTCGGGATTGGACAGATCGAGAACAAAGAATGGGTCAGTCTGACGGAAGGTGACGATGAAGCCAACATCTCCATCAAACCTCACCGAGTATATTCTCTCCTCCAGACCGAAACCCTGTATCTTTCCGACAATGTCGAGGTTATCATCAAGCACGTAGAGGTCGTTTTCGTCTCCACCAACAGTTGTTGCCACTCTCAGATAGCCATCATACTCATCAAGGGAGAACTGGTTGAGCAGTCTTCCAGGGACTGAGTTGATACCCTCTGCCTCAAGCTGGACGGAGAACTTTGCTATGTAAGTTTTCTCAATCTCCCTAGAATGCTTTTTTGTGAAGTTCTCCCATCTGTTGTAGTACTCATTTTCGAACTTCAGTCTCTCTTCCTCATTCATTGAAGCCCTGAGCTGCTCAAGGATGTACATTATCTCAACCTGCTTCGCCCTGCTGCTTATGTCGTAGTCCATCAGCTTCTCAATTTTCTCCTTCACCCACTCAGGAACTAAGTCGGGATTCTCAGAGATGAACTGGTAGGTCAGTCTTGCTGGATCGGCAAAGGAGTTGTAGGTCACATAGATGGCATTTTCGCTCATGTAAACAACTGTATGGCCTGATGAGCCAACGAAAGAGATGGAGTTCTCAACCTCTCCAGTTTTGGCATCTAACTTCATGACGGTGTAGGTGGTGTCGACCGTCACAGGTACTGTGGGGTGGTAAATCCTGCCACACGTAACCTCTATCACCTTTCCGTCCACTGAGAGGGGTCTGATCGGACATGGTTCTGCGAAATTCAAACCACTTCTCGTGACAAGATAGAGCTTTCCATCGAGAAGTCTCGCATCAACATAGCTTCCGTTAATGTCTGCACTCCAGACTTTTTCCTGCGTTTCAACATTGTAGGCATTAATGCTATCGTAGCTGAGGACAACCAGAACGTTCTCATACAGCAAAAGGTTTCCGGAATCTGAGATTTCTCCCGTCTTACTGAGATTCGTAGGAGGGAAAGCCCTGAAAATCATCGTTTCTCCCTGATAATGTATTCCACCAGGATAAACGAGGTATCTGAGCCAGGGATAAGGCGAATAGTAGATGCTAACACCGTCAGTTTTTACTATGTCCGGCTCGTCAATGCCTTTAACCTGAACGTTGGTCTCGGAGTACCTCTCAGGCAACATCGGTGACTCTTCCAGAGCTTTGGCTCCCGAATCTGCGGTAACTTCAACCCTTGCAGCATAAGAGAGAGTGTAGAAGGAAGAGAACTCAGAACTTCTCATCAAATACTCCTTGAACTCCTCAGCAGAACCGAAAGACTTAATCCTCAACTCCTCTTCCGAAATTTCCGACTGATGTGGGCTAAGGAAGATCAGGCTGATAAGAACCACCACAACTACCGCTGAAATCAATAATTTCTTCATGTTAATTGCTATGCAGGCAAACTATTTATAGAGTTTCAATTCGTAATAAAATATTAATTATCGAGAATTTAAATTTATATACCGCAGCTAAAATGTGGTTGTATGATTGCCCTTGAAATCTACGTCAGCGGCAACGTGCAGGGTGTGGGCTTCAGATACTTCACCCGCAGAGTTGCTAAGGAACTCGGCATTAAGGGCTACGTTAAAAACCTCCCGGATGGGAGAGTTTACATTTACGCTGTTGGAGATGACTTAACACTCGATAAATTCCTCTCAGCAGTAAAATCCGGACCTCCACTTGCCACTGTTAGGGGCGTGGAGGTTAAAAAAGCGGAGATTAAGAACTACGAGAGCTTCGAGGTGGCTTACTGATGCTGGCCAAGAGAATCATCCCGTGCCTCGACGTCACCCTTGACGAGAAGGGGGCGAGAGTTGTAAAGGGAGTGGAGTTCGTCAACCTGAGAGATGCCGGCAACCCCGTGGAGCTGGCAAGGAGATACGATGAAGAGGGGGCGGATGAACTCGTTTTTCTGGATATTACAGCCTCACCAGAAGGCAGGAGGACGATGATAGATGTTATTGAGAGAACTGCGGAGCAGGTTTTTATCCCGTTTACCGTTGGTGGAGGGATAAAGACGATTGAGGATATCAACAGCATTCTGTCTGCTGGGGCTGACAAGGTCTCCATCAACACCGCTGCCGTGAAGAATCCTGAATTTGTGAAAGAAGCTGCAGACGTTTTCGGCAGTCAGTGCATTGTAGTTGCTATAGACTGCAGGAGAAACTTTGACCTGAGTAGGGGCAGGTATTTCGTGGAACTTGAAAATGGTACGAAAGCGTGGTATGAGGTTGTGATATACGGGGGGAGGAAGCCTGTAGGGACAGATGCCGTTTGGTGGGCAAAGAGGGTTGAGGAGCTTGGAGCAGGGGAGATTCTGCTAACTTCCATGAACAGGGACGGCACCAAAGATGGCTTTGACATACCCATTACGAGAAAAATCAGCGAAGAGGTTAACATTCCCGTCATAGCTTCAGGCGGAGCGGGAACGAAGGAGCACTTCTACGAGGGGTTTGTTGACGGTAAGGCAGATGCATGCCTCGCTGCGAGCATCTTCCACTACAGGGAAATCGGAATTAGAGAGATAAAGGAGTATCTGGCCGAGAGGGGAGTTCAGGTGAGATTGTGAAGATTTCAGAATTCCAGAAGATGATTTCGGAAATTTACATAAATCGGGATAGAGAGAGGGGCGTGGAGAAAACCATGCTGTGGGTTGTGGAGGAGGTTGGCGAGCTTGCTGAAGCTGTGAGGAAAGGAACCAACGTCGGCGAGGAGATTGCCGATGTGATGGCCTGGCTTGTCAGCCTCGCCAATTTGCTTGATGTTGATGTTGAAAAGGAAGTTCTGAAAAAGTATCCCGGTTATTGCATAAGGTGTGGAAAAAAGCCGTGTGAGTGTGATTCGAAATGAGGTTTAGGATTGTAAGCGAGGAAGATTTAAAAAATGGCTTAGTGACGGATAAGTACTTCATCTGGACGGAGAAAGTTCTGAAGGCCAAAAACATCAACCCCACCGTGGTGGCGGAAGTCACGACTTCAGGATGGGGAGTTTTGGCGGGACTCGATGATGCTCTCAACCTTCTTGAGGGATTACCAGTGGATGTTTACGCGATGCCTGAAGGGAGCATCTTCTTCCCTCACGAGCCCGTAATGACCATCGTCGGCAAGTATCTGGATTTTGCGAGGTACGAAACCTCTTTACTCGGTTTCCTCTGTTACGCAAGTGCAGTTGCCACACAGGCCTTCAGGTTCAAGCTTGCTGCCGGTGAGAAGAAAGTGTACTCCTTCGGAACGAGGAGAATGCATCCCGCCCTTGCTCCATACATTGAAAGGGCCGCCTACATCGGAGGAGTCGATGGGGTAAGCAACTTCTCTGCGGAGAAGTACCTTGGCCTGAAGAGCATGGGGACGATGCCGCATGCGTTGATCATCTGCTTCGGCGACCAGGTTAAAGCGTGGAGGAGCTTTGATGAGGTTGTTGACAGAGAGGTGCCGAGAACCATGCTTGTGGACACTTACTACGATGAAAAGACTGAGGCTGTGATGGCAGTGGAGAACGTTGAAAATGTTAGCGGTGTCAGACTCGACACCCCTTCATCGAGGAGAGGCAAGTTCAGAAAGATTGTGGAAGAAGTAAGATGGGAGCTTGACATCAGAGGAAAGCAGAACGTGAGGATTTTTGTCAGTGGAGGGTTGAGTTTAAAAGACGTGCTTGAGCTCAGGGACATCGTGGATGCGTTTGGCGTTGGAACCGCAATCAGCGGTGCGAGTCCGATTGACTTTGCGCTGGATATAGTGGAGAGAGAAGGCAGGTTTGCGGCAAAGAGAGGCAAGAGGGGAGGAATGAAGCAGGTCTACAGGCACTGGGATGAGCTCAGAGATGAAGTTAAGCTATTCAAAGAAGAGTACAGCGGTAATGGAGAGGCTATGCTGAGAAAAGTAATTGATGGTGGAAAGGTCATTGAAAGACCGGATATGGAAAAGGCGAGGGAGCTGGTTTTAAGGCAGATGGAGATTATAAGAAAGCTGGAAAGAGAAGAGGAGTTCTTGTAACTTGCTTTTCCTTGTCTTTAATTTTAAACTTTCCAAACCCAGATTACACGGCATCAAAAAAAGCATCCACAGATCCGTACTTTCTCACTATCCTCAGGTAAAGGTCGTCCAACACTCTGCTTGATGCCCCCCAGACGAGGTGCCCGGCACACTCAAAATTTGGCCCCCAATCCGTGATCCTTCTAGACTTCAGAACCTTTCTCAACTCGTCAACCAGAACCCTGCTTACTTCCCTCCCATCAGGCTCGAACTCAAGAGTTCTGATCATCCCCACCACGGGGCAGATCATTATTCTGTACTCGTGAACCTCTCTCGGCCTCAAAAATCCAAGAACGTTCACACAATCAGGATTTATTCCAAGCTCCTCCTCAAACTCTCTCAGTGCAGCCTCAACTTCGTTTTCACCGTCCTCAATCATCCCGCCTGGAAATGCAATATGGCCAGCGCTCCTGTTCAACCCCTTTGAGCGCTTTATCATTACCAGCTTTGGACATTTCTCATCAAAAACCGGAACAACTACCGCCGCATCCGTCTTTTTTGTAACTTTTTTGTCCAGCAGCTCTTCAAGTTTCTTGACCAACACTGTGAAAGTTCATTAAAAAAGTATTTAAGGCTTTTCTAGAAAGAGGGGGGTATGTCCACATTACCAAAACCTATAAATCTAAAACATAACACTAAAATATGCAATCAGTAAAGGAAATTGTTAAGGAGCCTAAAGTATTCGAAAGGAACAAAGTACCCTTCGAAATTAAAGTTCTTGGTATAGCAACATACATCCAGACATCCTCGGTGAGAAGAACTGCAAAAATTCTATCAGAGATACATCCTGTTTCAAAAACCTCTGTCTGGAACTGGATAAAGAAGTTTGAAGAGAAATTACCGATTTCATCTGAGAAAAAGCAAAGAAATCTCGTAGCGATAGACGAGACTGTGGTTAAAGCCAATAAAAAGCATTATTACGTCTACGCAGCGATAGACGTGGAGAGAAACGAGCTCATCCTGATGAGGGTCTATACAACCAGGAACT
>NZ_JACDNT010000036.1 GCF_017656475.1 Archaeoglobus sp. | reverse complement strand
TGGGTTACTGCTGGAGGTGGTTCGATGGCAGGAAATAATTTTAGGAAACTACACTTTTTGACTATTCCATGACCAATAATCAGATACATAAGCGGTTTTACCGCTGAAAAGGTTTTTCCAAGTTGGTGATGGGTAGGTGTTAACTTGGTAGCTCTCGAAGTTGTCGTAGATCTCTATTTTCTCTGCCTGAGCTGTTCCAAACAGGATCAAAGCTAAAAGTAGTGCAATAGCTGGTTTTCTAAGCTAAAAACATTTTCAAAACACAAACCCATTAGACCACCTGCAAAATCTTGAAAATGTTTGTATATAATTTTTTCTTTTTTCTTTTTAAAAAAATTACGATTATTATAATTATAACCACTTAGTATTTTGAATTTTACAAAAAATATAAAAACTCCAAAGTTTAAGTAATTTTCAAGTTCCTTTTCCTAAATGGAGTGCTCAACAAGTGTTTCGAAATCGCAATTCTTAGGTGCTTGTGGGCGGTGCTTTTCACGACTCCCGCGCTGGTCTGTAAAAATACTCCGACATCATTATTTCTGCCGACATGACCGGAAAGAGAAAGCCTGAGCCCGATTCACTTCTTCTGGCCCTCAAGAAGCTTGGAGTTAAAGCTGAGGAGGCTGCCATCATTGGGGGCAGCTTGAGGAGAGACGTCGAGGCAGGAAAAAGACTTAGAATGCTTACAGTTTATGCAGCTTACGGGGACAGAAACTTCTTCGAAAGCAGAGAAGGTAAGGAGATGGCCAATTTTGTGGCAAAAAGACCTGAAGATATTGTCGAATTTCTTAGGGAGGATTTTAGAAATGAGAGGTGTTAAAGTTCCCTCAGTTGATGAGATAGAATCAAATCTGGAGTTTTTCAAAACTGTAGTAAAATCCAAAAAATATAGGCATAACAGATCGACGATAAGTATTTCTGACATCGCAGAGCAATTTTACTGCGAATATACGCTCGATTTAAAATACAAGGAAGGAGATATCTCTACAATAGATAAAGATGAGGGAGATAGAATCCACGAAGAGATTCTCTCAGGTAAAAAAGTGTCTGGATGGGAAGCTATTGAAAAAAATTAGTAGTGGAGAGCAATGTATTTACTCTAATTTCTGGGTGTGGGCTGTCTTTGAGGATCTAGCTTTATTGGGAAGATTAGATGCAATCGTCTTTGAGGGAGGAAAAGCCAAATATATAATCGAATTAAAAACGAGCAGGAAAGGTTTAGGAATATTTGAAGATGCCATCGTTCAAGCTCAGGTTTACGGACTCTGTATTGAATCAATGGGTTTTGATTGCTCGGAGCTTAAACTCGTTATAGTCAAAGTAAAGAGTGAGCTTGTTGATGAAATTTCACCTGATAAAGTTAAGAAAATAATAATAGCTGGTCTACTGAAGAACAAAGTCAAAGAACTTGAAAAAATGTTCAGCAGAAGACTAAGAGTGCACATTGAAGATTACGACAGAAAATTGGTCGAAGAAAAGCTGGAGTTCATTAAAGATTACTGGCTTGAGCTAAGAGGACCACACCCATCTAATAACCCAAACAAGTGTAAAAGCTGTTATTACAGGGATTTGTGCCCTTACGGGTAATAGATGTTGAACTCGCCTCCGCAAACCTCCCAAATGAGCTTGCGGAGGTGATGAGATGAGGAAAGGTGTTTGGTTTGAGATTTTGCTGGACAGATGCGGGCTTGACAAAGCGGTTGTTGAGAGAGTTGTTGCAGAAAGGCTTGGCAATGGGCAGGTTTACACACCTGCCACCGGCTCAGTCCCCCTGAGCTTCCATGCAGTTACAAGCGAAAACGGCAGTTCAGCAATTCTGCTCTGCTTCACCAGTGAGAATGCGGAGCTGGCAGTCAGAGCAATCAAGGAACTTCAGAGCTCTCTGCAGGAAGAGATTCAGGAGCTTTCAAGGCTGAAGGCAAGGCTGCAGTTCCTGAAGTCAGACAGGGAGGTTTTCGCCAGAAACGGCATAGAGGTGATCTGATGATCGAAGACCTCTACCACATTTTTGAGGAGACCAAGAAGAAAGTCAAAGATGGGGGTGAAGCTGATAGATGATGCGATTGCCATCAGAAGAGTCCAGAGCATCTCGGCAGAAGGATGGAAAACAGAGTACTTCTCCCTGCTTCTTTCAGAGAACCCCATAGTCTGCCTCTACACAGACGGCAGAGTCTATGTTTGGTCCGAATTCAGGAGAGCTGACGTTTACGTCAAGAAATTCTACAGAAAATACAGGATGCTGGTGATTAAAGCTGAAAACGCCTACAGCGTGCTCAGCCTGAACTCATCCTCTGGCGGGGCAAGGCAGTATACGGTGAAGTGGGATGGGGAGAGGTGGACGTGCAGCTGCCCCGATTATGCCAGAAACGGTAAAGAGCCAGCCTACACCTGCAAGCACATTGAAGCTGTACTCCTCACGGCAGCGAAGATGAATGAAACTGTAGAGGTGGAGGTTAATGGCAGGAGGAGAGAAAAGACTTAACATTTTTATAGCAACCCCTCTTTAAGAACTGACAAAATTCCTATGCTATTTTCAGGTGAGTTACATCACCTTCTAAAAATAGGAAAAAAGAAGAGTTACTCGACCGGCAAGATTGTCTTAACCTTGAAACCTCTCGTAATGTAGGCAAGGTATACGATTCCGATGGTGAGCCAAACCAGTCCAACCTCTTTAGCGAATATGTCCAAGCCATACCAGATTGCTCCTGTAAGTAAAAATCCTATTCCTGGAACTACTGCCAGTGCTGGTCTGTTCTCGATTTTCACAAACCTATAAGCCAACGAGACATGCAATAATGCGAACGCCGTTAGGGCGCCGAAGTTTATCAGCGAAGAGAGGTCTTTGAGTGTCAGCAGGTATATCAGCAGACCTGTTATTGCGGCCACTATTAAGATGGAAACGTATGGTGTTTTGTATTTCGGATGAATCTTTGCGAATATCCTTGGCAAGTGACCCTGTCTGCCCATCGAGAAGAGCACTCTTGATACTCCTGCCTGGGCTGCAAGAGTATCACCAAGGCCCCACGCGAGCACCGTTCCGAGCATAGTCAATAGCTGAAGCCACCTCCCACCAGCTTCCTCGGCTATATAGAAGAAGGCGACGTCTGGATTGTCAAAGTTGTATCCCGGATGAATTACTGCAGCGAGGTACGTCTGAGTGACGAAGAAGAACGTTATTATCGGAATTACCAGAACAACAGCCCTACTAACGACTTTTCTTGCTTCTATTGTCTCTTCAGCCAAAGTTGTCATTATGTCGAATCCGAGAAAACTCAACACGGCAACTGAGGCACCGGTAAGGATTGCGTTTAAAGTAAATGTATCGGGATTGTAAAATGGTTTCAGCGTGAACGTCAGATTTGGATCGGTGACTATCTTGACTATTGAGGCAATAACAAAGACTGCAAACACTGCTGTTTCGAATAAAAACAGTGCCATAGTCGCTCTAGCTGTCATCTTTATTCCGAGAATGTTTAGGATCGTCATGGGGGCCAAGAACGCTATCGCCCAGATAATCATGCTTATTCCAGTTTCTGCTTCTAGCCATAGTGCAGAGACGAGAATAACGAGAGCAGGGATAAGTATGTAGTCTAGAAGTATAACCCAGCCAGCAATGAAGCCGATGTGCGATCCAAGAGTTTCCCTGACGTAAGCATATACAGATCCTGCCTCAGGGTACCTGTATGCGAACTGTCCATAAGCCCAAGCGGTTACAGACATCGCAAGTGCTGCAAGCAAGTAAACAAGCGGGACATGACCGCCGCTCAGAACTGCTACAATTCCATAAATGCCCATCGGTGCTATGGGCACCATCGTCATTATTGCAAAAGCTATCAGATCTCGCATTCTCAAAACTTTTTGAAGTTCTTCCGGCATGAAATCACTTCCTTTCCCACTTTATTGCCTCCAACAGTTTCAAAATCGAAGTGTATTCCTTAGGTATCCTGACTCTAACAGTCTTCTTTGGATTCACAAGCTGACTAACCTCAACATCAACGACCATGCTTGCGAGCATATACGCGTCTTCCCAAGACAGAGAGTTGCTTTGCTGCAAAACCTTGACTGCAATTTCTGTTGCTTCTCTAAAAGCTCTGCTAACATCTTCGTCTGACACGAGAATGTAAAAGGCTTCATCCGTCTCTACAACTGGCCATTGAGGAGCTTTACCCTCAACCACGTCTAGTTTGACTGTCACTTCTCCGCTAACCTCACAACTTGCGACGCAGACTTCTCCATCCCCCATCACTGCGTGAAGGTCCCCTAGACCGAATAGTGCACCGTCTCTGAATACTGGAAAGTACACTGTTGCACCCTTAGCTATTACTTTCGTGTCGAGATTTTCGCCGTGTCTTCCCGGAGTTCCGCATGGGACTTCCTCATCACTTGCGACACCAATCACTCCGATCATCGGCTTACATTTTATCTTAAGTCCGTTGTACGTTATGAATCCGTCTTTAATCTCACAAACTTTCGTTTTGGGTTCTTTAACCAAGTCTCCAAGCACTCCTGCTCCGGGAACTACTACGATTATGCCTCTATCGGAAATCTTTATGTCCAGTATTCTCACTTCCAGCGCATCTCCTCTCTTCACACCCTTCACGTAAATCGGCCCGGTGGCTGGATTCACTTTCGAGAAATCTATTTCTGTGACAAGTTGCTTTTCAGACGTTATCTGGTTCGAAAAACAGTCTTTAGTCTCTATCTGAACAATGCTTTCCTTCTCAACAGAGATTGCAGGTTTCAACTCTGGTCCGAAGGCGAAGAAACACGTATCACTCCCTAGTACGTGCATTTAATCACCCCTCGGCGCGATGTGGTTACTTGGCATCATGTTTAAAAGGTTTTCTACATGATGGGGAATTATCTCTGAAGAACTTTGCTCATTGAACGAAAGGATCTATGATTAACAACCAGTAGAATTTTATCTGAAAAACTTTTGAATTATGTATTAAAAGGAAGATGCCGTTTCACCATTCCTCAGAACTTTCGCTATGTTTTGTACTGTGAAATTTGGATTCAACTCCTGATTACTTTTCAAACTTTCAGACCATTTCAATTGACCGGCATATTGGCGAGATCGCACCAACGAAGCACACCAAAATATTCGCTGGCAGAAACATTCTCAGCCCGCCAATCTCCCGTGAAGCGGGCTTCCCAGAGAGGCCCGCTGAGGAGGTTGTAAAATGAATGAGATCAGAAAAAACAGGATTAGGGAGGCTATGGAGACCGTTCTAAAAGCATTCGAGAGCAATCCTGAAAAGGTCGCCCTCGCCATTTTCCGGGGAAACAGCAAACTTTCAGACAGCTGGAGCTTCTTCAACCGATTGATAATCTGATGAACGGAACTGAGGATGCAAGAGGGTTCAGACAGTGAGAGAAAGTAGACAGGAGAGTTGAGAAGGCCGTTGTCGAGGGAGAGGAAGTTGCAATGGAGATCGATGAGACAGTGATGGTTGAGAAGTTTTGGACCAATAGCCTCACTTTGAAAGGAACGTGTAGAAACTTTCCGTAGGCTCTTTTATTGTTTCGGAAGATGTTAAGTTTCTCGTAATTCTTCATAGAGTTTTTGCGGTGTTAAACAGGTCGAACGAGAATTTTCCTTATTATGGGAATGTATCTTACTCCTAATTATTAAAACAAAATCAACCCCAAAAAGTATCCCGCTATCGCACCGAAATTCACGAAAGGCAGACCGGGATGTGCCCCTCCGCGCTTTTCGACGATGTAAAGCAAGACCATCAGCCCCAGAAATCCCCCAATTAAAGCAAACAAAGCTGGAGGTTTGATGAAACCAATGGCAGGAGAATTAGAGAAATACTGTGCAGAAACGACGAGTATATTCGGCATCACCACATCTCCAACCCCCATGTAGGCATTCCCGTCCTTTCTCGGTATAACGAAAAGCATGGGGGCGTTAATGGCTGTAACCGACTCAGCAAGACTGATCATGTGCTTTGTTCTGTAAACTGAGATGATGTCGTAGATTGCGAGGATGGTGAGCAGGATTATTACAGGCAGAGGCTCAAGGCTTATGCCGAAGATTGCCGTAATACCGGCAGCAAGCATCAGCGCTGAGAAGTTTATGACGAGCCAGTGAGGTTTTTTGGCAAGCAGAACAACCACTAAGATGGCGATTACGATTGACATCACTCCCACAAAAGGAGAAAGGACGTAGAATACGGAAAGGAAAATGAGGAAGTATATGACGGCCTTAAGAACCTTTGAATATCTAACGGCAATTAGGATGAAGGCCGTAAAAGCGATAATCAGGCCAAAATAAAGCAAAGAGTTAGAAACATCGGAAGGATTCTCGAAAACGACCATTCCAGCCTCTTCATACTTTGGCATCGCCGCTAAGGCGAGTATTGCTGAAAAAATATAAATGAGGCCAAAAAGGTACCTCAACCGACCACCTTAAGCCGTATCGGCAGGTTTTTAGCCAGAGCGAGCCTCAAACTCTTTCCTCCCTCCTTGTCCTTCCTGATCCTGATCCAGCCCTTCTTGCTAACCAAAGCCGTGAAAAGGTACTCGTCACCAGCAAGCACATCGACAGTTCTACCCTCAAGCCCCTTCGCGTGAATTATGTAGTGCTTTCCGCTCTCCTCAACCTCCGCCTCAACCTCCTCCTCAAACTCTTTCGGGATAACGTCGATGGAAATCTTGAACTCATCCTCTATGTTCTTTATCCTCCTGCCTTTTCTCCCGATTAAGGTGGGAATGTACTTTTCGGGAACCTTTATCACAGCCTTCCTGCCAACCATTTCAACCTCGAAATCATCAACATACTTAGAAATCTTCTCCACGAGCGCTGCCTTCAGGTCTTCGTCCGTCTCAATAGGCATCACAACGACCTGCTCACCGTAGGTGTAAATCTCAAATTCGAGATTCTTCGTCTCGAAGTCCTTCACCTCTATCACCGGCCTCGCAAGGTCGGCTTCGGTCATCCCCGTCGGCACTTTGACTGTGAAGGCAAGCTCGTAAACTTTCACAATCTTGCCCGCATCAATGAAGACGACGGTGTCAACAACCTGTGGAATCATTCCGAGTTCCACTCTCCCAATCATTCTCTGTATCGCATCAACTGCCCTCGTTGCGTGCGTGACTCCAATCATTCCAACTCCTGCAAGTCGCATGTCTGCGAACACCTGGAAGTCCGAGGTTCTCCTCAACTCGTCGTAAATTGTGTAGTCAGGTCTTACGAGAAGCAGGATATCGGAAGTTAGGGACATGTCACCCTCAAGTGGGGCGTACTGGGTAATCTCATCCCTCACCATCAAGTCTCTCGGACTCTCCATCGTTTTGACAATGTATCCGTTCTCCAGCAGGAAGTTCGCCACACTCGCTGCAAATGTTGACTTTCCGGCTCCAGGTGGACCTGCGATAAGTATTCCCCTCTGTCTCTCCACGATTCTCCTCTTTAGCTCCTCGCTGACACCGTATTCATCAATTGAAACCTGAGCAATCGGTCTTACTGCGGTAATCTCCATCCTGTCAGAAAATGGTCTCTCTGCAATGGCTATTCTAAGCTCTCTGAGCTGAACAACTGTGGCTCCCCTCCTCTCTATCTCAATGCTGCTGTCTTCATCCTGCCTCGCCGCCTCCAGAATCTCATTCGCTATCTCGTTGAGTTCCTCGTAGCTCATCGGTCTTTCGTCAAGCTTGACAAGCTTAAGGTCTCCTATCCTGCCTCTCTTTGCGTAAGGTGGTACACCTTCCCTCAGATGGACGCTTGCCGTGTCAGGAGTGAAGAAGGACATTATCCTTGTCTCCCCAGGCCTTATTATCTCAGGCCGGACATAAATTGTTTCTATGCCTTTAGCCCTCGCCACCAGATGCTGAACTCTGTCAGAGGTGACAAGAACCGCATCGAACTCAGCGGCAACCTCTCTTATCAGGTTGTCTATCTCTCCTCCCTTTGCGAGGCGTATGTGCTCCAGTGTCGGTCTTTTTCCGGCAAAAATTAGTTCAAAACCTTTTTCATTTGCCAGCTTCGTCAGCTTTTCAATCTCACTCAGCCCCTGAAAGCCCGTCATCTTCCCGAAGTTTGCCTGAGCCTCAAGCTCTGCAATGACGGCTTCCGGGATTATTATCGTCCCTCTAACCTCACCAGACTGCACCATCTTGGTGATTCTTCCAGAAATAACCACGCTTGTGTCAACAACGTACTTCATCCCCTTCCAACCTCCTGTAGAAGCATGAATAGTTACCCGTATGGCAGGCATTCCCCTCCTGCTCAACTATATAGAGCAGAGCGTCGCAATCGCAGTCATACCTGACCTCAACAATTCTTTGAACGTTTCCAGAAGTTTCCCCTTTTTTCCACAGCTTCTTCCTGCTCCTGCTCCAGTAGTGAGCGTAACCAGTTTTGAGAGTGAGTTTGACGGCTTCCTCATTAGCGTAGGCTAACATCAAAACCTCTTTTGTTCTTGCATCCTGGGCTATGACGGGGATTAAGCCCCTTTCATCAAACCTAAGTTCCATGCCTTAAATTGGCCGAGTGGTAAAATAGGTTTTGTGTTTTGACCAAAAATTTTTGCGGTGAATTCAACAGTATGGTAAAGATGACCTCATCTTGTTTGAACATCAATATTAAACTCAATGGAAGAGATAACTTTGAAGATTGAGCTTGAACTTTCTGAACTTTCGTGCAAGCATTGCATGGTGAGAGTCAAGAAGGCTCTAAGAGAACCAGAAGAACATTTAATTTTTCATTTTAAGGTTTAGGGGCCTTACCAGATCACATCTCAGCCAACCTCTGCAACACCCTCTTTTCCCTGAAACCCAGAGCAACAACCACCCCCACCAAAAGGACATTCAAAGCAGCGAACTTATACACAGATCTCCCCGTATATCTATGCAACCTCCTCAATCCGAATGATTTTGCGAGTTTGAACACATCCTCAATGACTGATCTCACAGCCTTGAAATGCTCCCATCTTCGCAGTAAATTCATCAGCTTAGCCTTTAGAGCCTTAAATCTCCTTATTTCCTTCTCTAACATCTTAGAACTGAAAATACTTAAGGGATAGCTCAGAATTCCATCCAACCTGCCTATATTGAAGTTACTTCTGGGAAAAATCAGAGGAACAATCCTGTACTCGTTTACTCCCATTAAATAGTTTCTGTACGCGTAGAACCCCTTATCCATAATTACGATATCTCCGTTCCTGACTATTCTCCTCCTCTTCAGCTCATCCATCACCTCCTGAAAAATCTTGGCTTCATGCCTGTTTGCAGGATGCAGCAAGAACAGTAAAGGTCTCAAAGAGGGATATTCCAGAACAAGTGTTAGCTTCATCCCCACAAACAATCCCTTCGTTGAGTAGCCCCATTTATACGCTTTCCCCTCCAAATCTCTTTGTTTTACAGGTTTTCTGAACCAGTTTATGTCGACGCTCACATCAGTGCAGTCAACGATGAGTTTCGTGTTCCTCTGCCTTTTCTTGGTTATCGAGTTAAGAATTTGTAGAATCATGGATATGAAGCTGTTAAGGTCGAATTTTGAGAGGAAAGCGTAAATGTAAGCGGCTCTCGGAACTTCTTCCTCCTTTATTCTCAGAAACTCTCTTAAGTCCTCTCTCCGCCTCAACTCTTCAACCACATGAGAAATGGTGGTTGAGAAGAACATTGAGGTAAGGGTTATCTTAATGCAGTTTATTGCAGTTTTTACTTGCGTGAATTTTGCAATGATCTTTTTTGTCTTTCGCATTTCGAAAATGTTAAGTATTTCCCCAAGTAACTGCCACCTGTAGTCGTTTGGGTCGACTGCAAGCGGGATCTGCATTTTCTCACCTGGAGGAGGCTTATGCCTCCTTCTACATAACTTTTTCGGTTTTAAATCGGTTTATTTCCTGTGAAAAGAGGTTTGGTTATGTCTCTTTGCGTGGAAAGGTTGGATTGCTTGTTGTTTGTGGATTAGATAGGTTAGGGAAGAGATTGGGTTAAAGGTTGTGTAAGCACCCTATTTTAAGGTTAGTTTTAAATTTCCTTTAATAAACCACTAATGGTGGACATTCAAACCGCAGAAAAGCTAAGGAAGATGAAGGAATTTCTAAGCAGTTTTAAAAGTACAGTCGTTGCTTTCAGCGGTGGGGTTGATAGCTCAACTCTCGCTGCGGTCTGCAAGGATGCTGGCTTAAAAACACTGGCCGTTACAGTTATCTCTCAGAACTCACCGACAAGAGAGATTAAGGATGCGAAGAAGATTGCAGAAGAGATCGGGGTAAGGCACGAGTTCATCAACATGGACATCCTCACACCGGAGTTCAGCGAAAACACGTCCGAGAGGTGCTATTTCTGCAAGAAGAGAGTTCTTTCAGCCTTGGTGTATTTGGCTGAGAGCAGGAACTACGAGGTTGTTCTTGAGGGAACAAATGCAAGTGATCTGGGCGGACACAGACCGGGATATAATGCTGTCAAGGAGATGGGTAAAGTCTACAGCCCATGGGCAGAGTTCGGGATTACAAAGGACGAGATAAGGTCGATAGCAAAGTCGATGAAGTTTTCATTCTACGATAAACCCTCCCTCGCCTGCTTGGCCACGAGAATACCATTTGGCATCGAAATTGACGAGCAAAAGCTGAAAATGGTAGATGAGGCGGAAAATTCCGTTATAGAGATTGCGGGAGTGAGGCAGGTGAGGGTGAGGAACTATGGCGGTATTGCCGTTGTAGAAGTCGGTGAGGATGAAATCAAAAAACTGCTTGAAGAGGCGACAAAAGTGAGGGACAGACTGAAGAAGATTGGATTCAGACATGTTTTGGTTGATCTGGATGGATACAGAACGGGAAAGATGTTGTTTTAGAAACCAATCGCTTTGCCTCTGGCAGGAAAAGTAGATTAGTTTATTGGAAAAGAAACTGTAAGATCGTTTAAGCGTTATAAAGAGTCATTTTCAGGTGTATACCTTGGTAGTTTCTCGATGAAATTTTCAAACTTTATTTTTCCAGCAAACTCCAGTCTATTGCCTTTATCCTTTTACCACACTTCACCATTTTTTAAACAAAAAATTTTATAACAGTTAATTGTTTTGTTATTGTGGGAAGGCATGAAAATAAAGATGCTTTATTGGGCAGACAAGGTGGGCGGGAAAGTTGAAAGTCTGGATTTGGAACTGAAACCCTTCGGCTACAAAATAGCTCCAGTTATACAATGGAAAACCCTGATTGCCGATGAAGATGTTGAAGTAGAAAGAGGAAAACCGGTAGTTGTAAAGGTGAGAACGGTAGACATTCCAGAGAACACAATTGTAGGGCCACTGAACATAATGAGGCATGCACTTGGAACGGTAATAGAGGTGGAGTGTGGAGTGCCCGACAGAGTCGAGGATGAGAAATGCATAAGCCAGGTGCTGTTTGTTCCAGTGGATGATGGAGTGATAAAGGCTGGATACCTCGTTGGAGTTCTGAAAGTGTTCTTCGTCAAAACCGGATTGCTGTCGAGAATACCTCTGCTAAAGCCTCCGAAGGTCGAGCTGAGAGAAAATTGTTGTGGCGAACATAACATGGAGGGACAATGGCAGCATTTATAGAGAGCTTATGAGAACGAAAGTCTTTGGTTACACGAAAAGTCATATTGGTGTGTGGGAGTTGCTTATTGCTGATGAGAGAGTCAAGGTAAAGAAAGGAGATGTGATCAGAATTAAAATAAAAGAGGTGAAGTTACCTCCTGATACTGTAGTTGTTCCTCTATCTTTCATGAGGAATGTCTACGGAACAGTCCTTGATGTCGTGCAGCTTGGAAGACCAAGCAGAGTTGAAGAGGAAAAGAGATTGCAGCAGGTTGTATTTCTTGCTGTGGAGGATGGATGGATAGAGGGAGGTGATCTGATAGGAGTCGTAAACGTCTACTTTGTTGGCGTGGAGAAGCTGAGCAGCATACCCTTGGAGCTTGAGCCTAAGGAGGTGAATATTGTTTACAAGAGCGGTGGAGGTGTAATAAGGAAGAAAGTTAACATAGAGCCCTTCGGTTACAAGAGGGCGGCTACTGCAAGCTGGGAGGTTCTGATTGCCGACGAAAGAAAAGAGGTGAGATATGGAGAGCCATGTATAGTAAAGATAAAGAAGATCAGAATTCCAAGAAACACCATTGTTTACCCAATGTGCATAATGAGACACGCTTATGGAGCGTTTGTGGATATTTATTCAAACACACCACTGCAAAAGGTCGAGGAGGAGAGGTATGCGAACAAAGCAATCTTTTACCCAATTGCAGATGGAGAGGTGACCGAAGGGGGGATAATCGGGATAGTCAACCTCTACAGTATAGATGTTGGAAGCCTCGGGAAAGTAAAGCAGTGGCTGGATAGCTGGCTCGATGAAATGGGCGAAGCCTTTGTCGAGTCAGACTGGCCAATGTGGTAACCACAATCACTCTCCGAAATACCCCTTCTGCTCATCGTCTGAATAGAGTCTTCAATCTCAGCTTTTCTAAGATAATTGATCCTTTTACAACCTTTTAGAAGCCTAAACAATAACCAGAACTCATAATTTTAAGAATAGTGGGCTCGCCCGGATTCGAACCGGGGACCTTCGCCTCGTCAAGGCGACGGTGGGAGGAGGAATTAACAGAACAGTCCGGAAAAGAATTAGAGGAAATTATAAAAGAAGAGAAAGCAAAACAGTCCAAAAAATCAAGCAGTCTTATGGATCTGGAGCTTGAATATACCAAAGAGGAGCTTAAAGCCTATACAGATCAGAGATTGAATGGAGTATCTGAGAAAACCAAATGGTGGATTGAGAGAGCAAGTGAAGCCTTTTGGGAGCAAATAAAGGGAGTTATCAGCTACAACACCATTAACAAGGTTGTGAAGCAAAATTTTGCCAAACTTTCTGAAAATATCAAGTTTCTTTGGAAAAACTGGATAGAGGTGAAGCCTTAAAATAACACGTAAAAAGAAACAGATTCCATTATGTGTTTCTTTTTTTGTTGCAGGATATTAATAAAAAATTTTTTATTTTGCGTATTGTTTTCCACCTTGATTGTCTAGGCTTGATTGTTTTGGTTTTTTAGCAGTAGGCTTTCCATGAATCCCATAGTACTCAAAAGGTTTCATTAGCGGAAAATTATCTGCAATTACATTTTTGTGCATCAGAATTGGCTGATCACCCACTCCATTACCATCAGCATCGCCGTACTGGTAGTCATCCCAGTAGTTACCTAAATAGCCTTTGAAGTTTTTCCCCGAGTATTTGTAGCTTACAGGACGCATAGTATTCCATATGCTATCTTTATATAAGCAAGATATCCTGTTTTGAATTTCGTTATTAATGAAATTGTTTAGAAAAATATAATTACCAGTTTTTAGGCAACCAAGATAAATACCATAGAAATTATCCATTATATTGTTGTAGTATATACAATTATTGGCGCTCCCTACAAGATAAACGCCGTATATGCCGTCTGTTATATTGTTGTAATATATAATATTATTCGCGCCTTCCTGAATAAACAGACCTGTATATGATTGAATCTCATTGTTGACAACCGTGTTATAATAGGAATAGTCAATCTTTAAACCATAAATTCTTGCTCCTGAAATTACGTTTCCGTCCATTGTTGTGTATGCGGTTCCTGCGCTAAAAATACCTATAGGACCTTGAGCTATAATATTTCTTTCAATATTGGTATAATCAACCTCTTCCAAGTTTATTCCCGGATCTCTGCTGTTCATTAATATCACATTTTCAGAGATTAGTGTATTGTCTGATCCGTCACCAACAAAAATTCCTCCCCCATTGAGAGAGATGTTATTCTGGATTACAGCATTGTCATCATAATCTCCGGGATATTCATTTCCATAACTACCAATATAGACGCCATATCCACGATTTGCCAAGATGTCATTCCCTTTTATTGTGTTTCTATTCGAAAACACGCAAACACCCTCAGATCCTCCAGTTATTGTAAACCCTTCAATCGTAACACCATCTGCCACCAATTTGAATACACAATAGGAAATAATATTATATCTGTCAGCCCATAGGAAAGTATCATTTCCAACTATAATACAGCTTTTTGATCCATTTTCTGATTTTATCGTCAGTTGCTTGTCAACAACGATTTCGTTAACATGATAGATCCCATCTCTGACTATTATCGTATCTTTATTACTTGCATTGTTTACTGCCCACTGGATTTCGTCGTAGTCATCTGGAACAAAGATCGTAGTTGCTTGAACCGAAAAAACAAGCATATAAGTAAGTGCCACAAAAAGGAAAATTATCCGTAGTTTCAAAATCACCACCTCTTTGCTTGCATGTTTTTTCATTAAAAAAACTATTATTTAATCTTTTTGATTTTCCACCGTCACTTTTGGTTTTGAGACAAATTCACAACTCTCTATTTTACTCTTCTAAATCTTCAAGCATCCTAAAAAGCACATCTTTAAGCTCTGGCAGTTGCTCTTTTATTATAACCCATATAATATCCAGATCAACAACGAAATAACCATGAACGACGATATTTCTCAATCCTACAACACGATTCCACGGAATCTCGCTATATTTTGTTCTGATCTCCTCAGGAATGTTCCTTGCTGCCTCTCCTATGATCTCCAGATTTCTTAAAACAGCATCAGCAACCATATTGTTCCTCTTGAACTCTTCAGGATCTTTGATGGATTCCGTATATCTTTCTATCTTCTCAATCGCCTCCAGCATATCCTGAATGAAGAGCTTAACACTTCTATTAGACATACACAATCTCCTTTTCAATTGATTTCCAGAGTAGTGGTTTGCTCATTGCAGCCTTTTTTGTTATTATATCGACTCTCATTCCAAACAGATCTTCAAGAAACTCTTTCAAATCTACAATCTCCCAGCCTATTGGCTCGCTGAACTCCACTATTATGTCTATATCGTGAATCTCCTCCTCTTCTCTCGCAAGAGAACCAAAAACACCAATACTTTTGATTTTGAACTTTTCTTTCAAAATTTCCTCGTTTTCTTTGATTTTTCGGATAACTTCTTCGAGCTTCATGCTTTCAACTTGGAATTTAATAAACTTTGAACTTCTTTAATTTTTCTTTAGGGTGCTTACACAATCCTCAATCCAATCTCTTCTTTAACTTGTTCAATCTT
>NZ_JACDNT010000035.1 GCF_017656475.1 Archaeoglobus sp. | reverse complement strand
TAGGGAGCTTAATGAGGAGCTGGAGAGGAGGAAGAGAGTGCTGGAGTTTATGCTGTCCAACGGGATAAGAATGTTCAAGGATGTTTCTGCAGTCATACACACTTACCAGGTGAATCCGGAAAGAGCAATGAAGCGCCTCGGTGTTGAGGAGCTTTAATATTTACAATTTTTCTTAAATTTTACTGAGAAAATCAGTAAATTCAAAATTTACGATGAGCACCGAGATTGAGTGATAAGTGGTGGCCATAATTTTCCAATTCAACACACATTTTTATCTCTCAATCCCACCCATTATCAGATGTACATAGTTTACCAACACGACATTTTTTGCATTCTGGAAAGCCTGTTTCATGAAAAAATTTATATAGGATTTGGGTAATTAATCATTGATTAGATTGAACCATAATGGAGGTGTTGAGGGTGGAGCTTCCACTTGCTCCTGTGGAAAGACTTCTGAGAAAGGCTGGTGCTTCAAGAGTTAGTGAAGATGCGAAGGTTGAACTGGCAAAGGCCATCGAAGAATACGCCATGCAAATTGGCAAGAAAGCTGCTGAGCTTGCAAAACATGCAGGAAGGAAAACGGTCAAGGTGGATGACATCAAGCTCGCTCTGAGAGAGCTTTAAGACTTTTTAACTTTTTGATTTACATTTTTTATAATATATAAGTGGATGTGAAACTCTGCAATCAGACACGCAATTGTTGTACGTTCTCATGGTATCGCAGGATGGAGAGGTGTATTCAGCCCCCTTCCCCCTTTCTCCGGCTATATGCTCAACCTGATACCTTGTCTTCTCCTCATCAAAATCCGGGGCAGCCTTAAACAGCGAAATTATCTCATCCACAGACATTCCTATGTTGAGCAGGAATGAGGTTATTGCAAATCTTGCTGTATGGGGGATGTTCATACCCCTCTGCAGCTCCGACAGAATCTCCTTCATGCACGGAGGTAAGCAGTTGAGGTCAACCTCCCCCAAGTCCATCGTGAACTTCTCCGATTCTCTCTTAGCTTTCCTTGAAAGCTCCTCAACAGCAGGACTTACAACCTCACTGCTGGGAACTTTCTCGAAAAGCTTCATTCTCAGCAGCTCCTCCAGACCCCTCAAAACCTCTGATTTCGTGGTTTCAACATAGCCGTTTTTCAACCTTCTGTTTACGAGCCTCCACTTGTCGTCCCTGATTCTTGCAGACACCTTAACAAATGTCGAGACGTGCATGTTCCAGCCCTTGAGCTTTGCTCCGAGGTCGATCGCCACCAGCCTGACTATCGGCACCTTACCGCTCTCCTCCGCATCTTCTCTCAGCAGTTCCGAGTAGTAGCTGGCCTCGTTAACCGCATACCTCATCCTCACCCAGTCCTCCATGGCCGAGACGATCATTCTCGATGCTATGTACGTAAGCAGGGAGAGTTTTGCGTTTGCAAAGAACCTTTCAAATGCCTCTCTGGGATAGTAAAGGGAGCAGTTCTCAAAGCACCCCATGCAGAGGTCGCAGTTCTCAAGAGTCCCCCTTTCCCGGCAATCGTAGCAGTTCTCCTCACATCCAAGGCAGAAAAACTCGGATTCATCTGTGAACCTTTCATATTCTATTTTCCCGTCAATCGCCTTGTCAACAATCCTCCTTGCAGTTTCAATAACATCGGGAAACTTCCTGAGTTCCTTTTCGACATCGAACGAGAAAACCCTGGAAGAAATTCTCAAAAAGGGGTAGCGCGCCAAAATTGGGAATAAAGGGAGATATTTCATCAATCACTCCGACTCTATGCGCGGAGCAAGTATGTACTCAACTTTCGCTCTACCTCCCACCAGCTCGAAGACGAGCCTGACAGGATAGTTCGTTCCCAAGTGAATTGTAAGCAGATCTCCACTTCCTGCAACCTTGCAGAACTCCTTCAGGTAATCGACGCTGAACATGCTCCTTGCTTCTCCACCATTGAACTCAATGAGCTCAGTTTCTGTCATTTGGAAAACTATGCTATCAACATCCCCCTTCGCCTCAATCCTGAACCCTTCCCTGTCCGACTTGAACACAACCTGGTCGCTGATTTTATCTGCCGCTGAAATCGCTTTCTTGAACTCTCCCGCATCCATCACAATCTTCGCAGGCAGCTCCAATTCGGGAATTCTCGGCTCCTTCCTTATTGCTGATGGGTCTATGAGTGCAACCTTGTATTCAACACTGCCGAATTTCACCTTCAGCGTGCTCTCATCTTCAACAATCAGCTCGACGAGGTCTTTGGTTGAGATGGACTTGCTGATGTCGAAAATCCTGTCCATGTCAACTCCAATGGTTTTCTCCTCATCGACATTGTAAACCTCAAAGCTGTCTCTGGGGATGTCAACAATGACCATCGCAACGTTTGCGGGATCTACGGCTCTCGAATGAAGCCCCTTTTCAAGGAAATGAATTCTCGCCTCACTGACCAGTGCAACTATTGCCCTCGTGGCAGTCTTCAACAACTCTCCGGTCATTATGACGTCTATCATCTCAACTTTTTTTAGGTGTGTTAATATTTAATTTTTTCTGCTTCGCTTCTTCGCTGCCTACATATTTTCCTCTAATCGAGTGCTCAAGCAGTAGGGCTTCTTGCCAGTTAACTCATTAATCGATTGACCCACACATCCTCTGAGAATTGTTCTAATCTTGCTCAGCTCTTGCTTAGACGGAATCAGAGGTATCGGCGGTTTTAGAACTTTTGGAGGCTGAATATATAAATATGGCATAAAGTCAGTAACTTAGTAGAACGAAAAACAATCTTTGCATACAACAGAGATGGTAGAAATTTCGCACAGTATCGTAGAAAATCTTTAAAAATATGAAAGAGATGTATATTAAAGAGATGGAAACATGACAAACAAAGAAGATGAATTGAAAGAAAAATTGAAGGCAAATCTCAGGAAAATTTTCCAATTTGAATATGAAGATCTGGACTTTGGAATTTACAGAATAATGAATTACAAAAGAAGGGAGATTAATGAGTTCATTGAAAAGGAGTTAATAGATGAGGTCAGGAAACAACTAAAACTGGTTGGAGAAGAGGAAACGAGTGAAATAGAAGAAGAATTTGAAAAAGTAAAACAAAAGATAAAAGATGCTTTTGGAGAAAATGCTTTTGAAGATGGAGAATTAAAAGAAGAATTTAGAAACACGCCCTTAGGAAAGGAATATTATGAGAAAAAGAGACAGGTAGAAGAGACAAAAATCTCAGAGGATCTGGAACGACAGATTTACAATCACTTGATCAACTTCTTCTCGAGATACTATGATAGGGGAGATTTCATAAGCAAGAGAAGGTACGGAAAAAACGAGAAATATGTTGTTCCTTACAATGGGGAAGAGATTTTACTTTACTGGGCAAACAAGGATCAGTACTACATAAAAACCACAGAATACTTCAGAAAGTATACTTTTGAAGTCAATGGATTAACAGTTAATTTCAGGATTGTGGAGGCGGAGGAGGAGAAGGGGAACATCAAATCTCCTGAAAAGAAATTCTTTGTTTTGAATGAAGAGATTTTTGATTTTGACGAAGAGAAAAGAGAGCTAAGCATTTATTTTGAATATAGAGGATTGACAAAGGAAGAAGAACAGAAATACAAACACGGGCAATCAGCATCACAGGATAAGATAAATGAAGAAATAGTAAAAGTTTTAAAAAAGATGATTCCGGAAAATAGCTTTGCAAGGCTAATTTTTGAAAAAGATGGGGAGAAAACAAAAATTGAAAAGAACCTCTACAGATACACCAGAAGAAATACTACTGATTACTTTATCCACAAGGATTTGAAGGGCTTTCTTGAAAGAGAGCTTGATTTCTACATCAAAAACGAGTTCTTGAATTTGGATGATTTGAGGGTTTTAGAGGGAAGCGGATACTTTGACAGGTTAAGGCTTTATTTGATTGGAGTTAAAGCTTTCAGAAGTATTGCTTCGAAGATAATTGAATTCTTAGCGCAGATTGAGAATTTTCAAAAGAAAATCTGGGAGAAGAAAAAATTTGTTATCGATACGCATTATGTGATAACTCTGGATAAGATTAAGGAGTATGCAGGAGAGGAATTTTTGGAGAGTATTTTAGATGAGATTTTGAGTAATGAAGAACAGTTAGAAGAATGGAAGGAATCGTTTGGGATTGAAGTCAAGGACAAAAAGGATTTGATTGAGGAGAGCACCTTGTTAGGGAAAGAATGGAAAAAATTACCCATAGATACCAGGTATTTTGATGAAGAATTTAAATTGAAGCTATTGGTTGCTATGAGCAAGAATAATGATTTAGACGAAATCCTGGATGGTATTTTGATAAAATCCGAGAACTTCCATGCTTTGAATTTGCTTTTGAATAAGTATTATGAGAGAATCCAGACTATTTACATTGATCCGCCGTTTAATAAAGAGCAAGAAGCAGATTACCTTTACAAAGTTGGATATAAGGATTCTACGTGGATGACAATGCTCGAAAACAGGATTAGACTGGGGAGAGAGTTACTAAACGAAAAGGGCAGTATTTTTGTTAGATGTGACTACAATGGCAACACATATGTAAGAATGCTCTTAAATGAGATCTTTGGAAAGGATAATTTCAGGAATGAGATACTTGTAAATAGAAAGCGGCAAAGTATTGGAACATCAGATAAATTCGAGGTGGAGAGCGAGTATATTTTCCTATATTCAAAGACAGAAAGATTTTTTAGAAGAGATTTATACACACGTAGAAGTTTACCAGACATGAAATGGACTGGATTTTTGAAACAGGGAGAAAGAAAGCCTCCTGAAAGAGTATTTTTTGGCAAGGTTTTGCTTCCTCCAAAAGGACAGCATTTTTCCTTAGTTCAAGAAAAGGTTGACAAACTAATTAAAGAACACTACCTCCGGTTAAAATGCAAAAAATGTGGGGCGATATATTATTGGGACGAGGAAGAACGTGGAGAGAATTTTATATACGACATTCTAAAAACTAAAGAAAAATTCAAATTTTTTGATATATCTCCAAATACAGTAGTTTATGGTGTTAAAAAGCTAAATAAATGTCTAAATTGCAACTCTGATGATTGGAAGGTAGAATACTTAACCTCTGAAGAAAAAAAGGTAACAGACAACTGGAAAGACATACCTTCTTATTCTGATAAATTTGGTTTCAAAACCGAGAATTCTGAAAAATTGCTAAAACGTGTTATAGAATCAACTTCGAACGAAGGCGATTTGGTTATGGACTTCTTTCTGGGTTCTGGCACAACCACAGCAGTAGCTCACAAATTAGGAAGGAAGTGGATTGGTGTGGAAATGGGAGGACATTTCTGGACAGTTGTTTTGCCGAGAATGAAAAGGGTCTTGTTCTATGATAAATCCGGCATATCAAAGGAAGAAGATGTCAAAGAAAAATACAATCCGAAAACAGCAGGAGGTTTCTTCAAATATCACACCTTGGAGCAGTATGAGGACGCTCTGGAAAACATTGAGTTTGAAAAGCCACAGAAAGAACTTTACGAATTCACAGACTACTTTGTCAAATACATGCTTGAATGGGAGACCAAGAATAGCAGGACGTTTCTTAACATTGATGAAATGAAAGATCCGTTTAACTATAAGCTGAAAATCATTGAAAACTACCAGCAGAATACTGTTAACGTTGATCTTGTTGAGACGTTCAACTATCTTCTTGGCCTACATGTAAGTAGGTATGAATTGCTTGAAGAGAACGGAAGGAAGTATGTATTCGTCTTTGGGGAGAAGGACGGGAGGAGAATTGCTATTGTCTGGAGAAGCATAAAAGATATTGATTTTGAGAAGGATAAAGAAGCTATTGAAACCAAACTAAACGAGTTTGAGCCAGATGAAATTTACATCAACGGAGAAGCATTGGTTAAAGGATTCAAACCCATAGAACCTTTGTTTAAATTATTAATGTTCGGAGGGTAATAGGAATGGGCAACTCACATCCATCAGATTTTTCAATATGGATGAGAGAGAACCTGAAAAGTTCCTGGGAAGGACTAATAGCCCAGGATATAGATCTGGTGGTCTTTAACGAAAACAAATTCTGCATTATAGAAGAAAAGCACAAAAGATATGCCAGAGTCGGGGCTGCTCAGGCAGTTGTGTTCAAAATGTTATATGAATTTCTAAATTTACAATCGAAGTTTAAATTAACAGGAATATTTTTGATTCACTATCTATCCGACTCTGAAATCTACATCAAGAGATTCCGAATTCCAACAGAAGAACTGACTGAACTTTTCCGAACTCAAGACTCGGATAAACTGTCACAGTATCACGAAGAGTGGTGGGACAGGATAGTAAATTACTATCTCAAAAACTTTTGGGACTGCACGGGTAAACCGCCAGAACGTGGAACCAGAAAGGAAAGGTCATTTTATAGAGAAACAAAACTCAGCTATATTCCCAACTCCAAAACAATTCACTGGATTTTTATTAACTACTGCACAGGCTATTTTGTTATACTGGAAGTACAGGAAAACGGGAAAGGAAATTTTAAACCAAATGAAAACGAGAAAAATTTAGTTAGCTATCTGCACAATGCTTTTCAAGAAGCCCAAGAAGTAAACTCAAGAAATAAAAAAGTAAGAAATCCTGCCTCACAAAAACCATATGAATATTTAGGATACTATTTAGTTGAATTCAGTGGAACCACTCCAGACAATTCAGAAACTATTTGGTTGAACCACGAAGAAGTGAAAAAAGAGGAGTTAAAATCTATGCTAAAGATACCAAGAAAATATGTGAATATATTAAGGAGTTGTGGAAATGAAACTTGAAAAGCATCTGGTATTAAACAAGTATTTTCTTAACTTATTAGGTGTTAACGATTTCAATGAGCTAAGAGAGAAGTTAAAAGATACGCGAGAAGTTTATGATGATTCTACAGGAAGAAGCCATTTTGTAGATGTTTTAATTGGGCTGAAGCCAAACTCAAAAGATGAGTATTTGGAGAAAGATGAAGTTTTGAGAGGCGATGAGCTTTTGAGATATGATGCGGCAATAAAGGACTACGTAGAAAAGCTGAGTAAAAATAGGCCAAATTTCAATCTTAAATACTTCCAGTATCTGGCGGTTTTGTTTGCGGAAGTATTTTTGGATAGATATTACAACAACAAAGACAGATTCGTAGCTGAGTTAAACAAATTCTTAGAAAAATTCAATGATGAAAACAAAACAGAAATTTCTCCATTCAAAGAGGATGATTTGAAAAAACTTGCTTTCTGGATGGCTACCGGAAGCGGAAAAACTTTAATCATGCATATAAACTACTGGCAGATTCTCAAGTATTCTAAAAATAATTGGGACAATATTATATTGATAACTCCAAATGAAGGGTTATCAAAACAACATGAGAGGGAGATGAAACTTAGCGGAATACCTTGCAAGCGCTATGACGGAAATATTGATAATCTGAAAACAAAAGAGGGGGAGGTTTTGATTATAGACATTCATAAATTAACAAAAGAAAAGAAGGGTGAAGGTGTAACTGTTGATATTTCATATTTTGACGGCAAAAATTTGGTTTTCATTGATGAGGGACATAAAGGGGCTGGAGGAGAAAGTGAGGCTGGTTGGAAATCTTTAAGGGAAACTATTGCAAAAAATGGTTTTATTTTTGAATATTCTGCCACTTTTGGGCAGATTATCGAATTTACAAAGTCAGGACAACCCAAGGGAGGAAAATCAAATCAAACAAATCTTGAACTATACAATGAATATACTAAATCGATAATCTTCAATTACTCTTACAAATATTTTTACACAGACGGATATGGTAAGGATTTCTACGTTTACAACATAAGGGAAGATGCCTATACAGAGAGCCAGAGAGATTTGCTGCTTACTGCAGGTCTTCTATCTTTTTATGAACAACTGGTTACTTTTGAAGAAAACAAAGATATGGCGAGGGAATATAATATAGAAAAGCCACTATGGATTTTTGTTGGAAGCAAAGTTACTGGGAAGGGAATTAATTCAGATGTGGTTAGAGTAGTTAAATTTTTGGATAAAATATTAAGAGATGAAAACTACTTGGAGGAAAACATAAAGAGAATCCTTGAAGGAAAATCAGGACTCATAGACAATGAGGGAAATGACATTTTTGAGGGAAAATTTGAGTTCCTAAGGAAATTAACTATAGATGAGACTGTTGAAAACATTTATCAGAAAGTTTTTGGAGGCAAGGGGAAGTTAGAAGCTTATGAGATAAAAAATGCTGAAGGAGAGATTGGACTTAAAACCTCTGCCGGGGAAAAATATTTTGGAGTTATTAATGTTGGTGATGTGAGTTCTTTAAAGAAATTGATCAATGAATCAGAAATCGAAGTTAAAGATGATCATCTCAGCCAATCATTGTTTTTCGAAATAAACGAGAGTGCTTCCAATGTGAACATTCTTATTGGGTCAAAAAAATTTATTGAAGGGTGGAATTCTTGGAGAGTTTCGAATATGGGTTTAATTAATATGGGCAAGGGTGAGGGCCCCCAAATTATCCAGCTTTTCGGTAGAGGAGTTAGGCTGAAAGGTAAAGACTATTCATTGAAACGAGAGCAGAATCCAGAATATTCGCTGAAGGTATTACAAACTCTTTTCATCTTCGGATTAAATGCAGATTACATAAATGCATTCCTTTCAGCAATGGAGAAAGAAGAAGTGGAGTATGAAGAGATCGTTATTCCAATCAAGTTCAACAGGCCAAAAGAGTGGGGAGGGAAAATCTACACCATCAAAACCAAAGAAGATTTTGATTTTCTCAAACATCCTTTAAAGCTTGAAATCAATGAAGATATACTAAGAAATATAAAAATAGATTTAAGACCAAAAATAACTATTGCTACCGGCTTAAATGTCGGAAGGGTAGATACTGTTATTGATGAGCCTTTGGACATACCAGAAAACTATTTTGAATTACTTGACTGGAATTCAATTTATTTGGAAATTGCAAACTATAAGATCAGCAAAGGAATGTTCAATCTGCTCATAGATAAAAACGCTCTAAAGGAGATTGTGTTATCCAAAAAATACGAAGTGTTCATTTCTGAATCTCCGGGACTTAAAATTGAAAACAATGGAAGCAAACCAAAATTGGAAATAACATCATTTGAAGGGGTTAAAAAATTCCATGAACTTGTTCTGATGGTCTTAAAGGACTATATTCAAAAATTTTACAGAAAAGAGGAAAAAAGGAAAAGTATGGATTATCTCGAAGTGGAACCTTTGAATACAGATCACTCTAATATGTTTCCAGAAAATAATAAGATTGTCATCAAAATTCCAAAAAAGCTAACAAATGATATAAAGAAGGTTGTAGAGCAGCTCGAGGAATACGACCCAAACATTGGAAAAATCCCTGAAGAATGGAGGAACTGGAATTCTTTTATAGTGCATCTCGACAACCATCTATACACTCCGTTAGTAATCTGGAAGAAGCACAAAGAAGAAATTAAATCGGTCCCTGTGAAATTAAATGGGGGCGAGACAAAATTTGTGGAAGATTTAAAGAGGTTTTTGAATAAAAATAAAAAATCAATAGAGAACACAGATATTTTTTTGCTTAGAAATCTTTCAAGAAGGGGAATAGGTTTCTTTTTAAGTTCTGGCTTCTACCCGGATTTCATTATATGGGCTAAAAACAGAAACAAGCAAAGCATGATTTTTGTCGATCCAAAAGGGATTAGAAACATCGAACCTTTAAAAGATGAAAAAGTCCAGTTGTGTGTTTCATATATAAAAGAGATAGAAAAGAAGATAAATGAAATACTAAGAAATAAAGAAGAACCTACTACATTAACAATGGATGCCTTTATCATATCCATTACTCCGTCAAAAAACATAGAAAAGGACTATACAAAAGAAATTTTAGAAAAAAACAACATACTTTTCCAGGAAGATGAGACATATATTCAAAAAATTTTTAAAAAAGCAGGAGTGGTTTAAAAAACAATTGAAATCAAAACTCTCAGTTTTTTGAATCTGGATTGGAAAATAAATTCAGAAAAAGATGGCTTAGCCCTTTAGAGTTGCTCTCAAACTTGGCCTAACTTTCCCGCAATTCTTTCATGGCATCCTCGACTTTTCTCACAATTTCCTCTTCGCTCATGGGAGAATCGACAACCAAGATGTTTGGATGCTCCACCTCTTCGGCCAAACAGGCTTTTCTGCAGCCGTTAATCAAAATCAGAATATCGACATCTTCGGAGTAAAAAATTTTGAAGTGTTTTCTGAGCACTTCCTCAACACCTTCCCGCCTGTACTCAGGATTGCAGCCTCCGCAGTACTTCACTCCGATCTTCATTCCTTCTTCTCTTCCCCTCTGACCCTCTGATAATCCTCATCCGGCAGTATCCCGGCAACTCTCTTTGCCTCCTCCTTCTTCAGGTCAAGATTGGCCCTTCTGGCAATCATTATCTTCTGAGCTGCAGGCGAGCCGGCACCGTGCATCGATTCAGGCAGTTCAGCCCCTATTGATAAATTCTCGATCAACCTTATCACTCTAATTCTGTGCTCGGTGGGAACGTCAGCTTTCCCTTTGAGGTACTTTTCAATCAGCTCTCTTGTTTCGGGATTCTTGTAGTCAAGCTCTGAGGGGGTTGTCGCGACAATACCGCCAACGATGTCCTGAGCCAATCTGGACCATTCGTACGGGAATCGGGTTATGTTGAGCTTAGTAACGTTCGCCAGAAGAAGGTTGGGCATGTAAGCTCCAGAAGGCGTTTTGAAGCCCTCATATGAGCATGCGAGGGAGCAGCACCAGCAGGTTTCGGCAAGATGGACCATTTCCGTCAGCTTGTCCACAATGTGGGATGCTCTCTCAACGCCGTTGTATTCTGCAATTGCTGCTGAAGCTCCAATCAGCACATCAGCAACTCCTACCTTGCACCCTCCGTAGTTCTGCCTGTGGTAGGTGGCGAAGGTTTCGACAAGCTCAGAAGCGAAATCGTACTCACCGCACATGAAAACTCTCTCCCACGGAACAAACACGTCATTGAAAACTATCAACGCCTCTCCTCCAACGGTACCATATTTCGCATTTCCGCAGTCAATATCTCCATCGAGTCTTCGCATATCGTTGGTCTGCCTCCCGAAGAACATCACAACCCCCTCAGCGTCAACGGGAACTGCGAAGGCAACAGCATAATCCTTATCTTTCTCCCCCATAGCCCTCGTCGGAAGCGCTATAATCTCATGCGAGTTTACCGCGCCTGTGATGTGAGCCTTAGCACCTCTGACAACTATTCCGTCCTCCCTCCTTTCAACAACTCTGACGTACATATCTGGATCAGCCTGCTGGTGAGGTCTCAGACTCCTGTCACCCTTAACATCCGTCATGGCTCCCGCCGCCATGAGGTCGTTTTTCTGCACGTAAGTCAAGTACTCCTTGAACCTCTCATGATAGTCGGTGCCGTATTTTTGGTCAATGTCGTAGGTGGTTATGTAAAGCGCACAGAGAGCATCGAGGCCTACACAGCGCTGAAAACAGCTCCCCGTCTTTCTGCCGAGCAGCCTCATCATCCTTACCTTCTTCACCAGATCCTCGGTGCTCTGATGGATGTGGGTAAAGCGGTTTATCTTCTCTCCCGTTAAGTGTGACGTGGCAGTCATAACGTCCTCGTATTTCGGATCGTGAGCGAGTTCGTAGGTCATTGCCGCAGCATTCACATGTGGGGCGAGAATTGGGCTATCTGCGACACTTTCAATCTTTTTTCCCATAAAATAAACGGTCGGCTTGTACTTTCTCAAACTCTCAATGTATTCCTTTCCTTTCATCATTGCCCCTCACCTTCAAATAATACCTTTGAAAAAATATAAGATTTTCCAATTTTTTGAATTTCGTGCTGAATTAGCTTCACAGAATGTCAAGTAAGGTTAGATATTTATAAAAGGATTCGCAATTAATAATATGCGCGCATCTTTCAGAATTTTCAGAGCCTTTGGAATTGACGTAGAAGTGCATATCAGCCTCCTAATTCTACTCATCCTCCTGATTTACGCCTTTTCAGCCTCTCCCTCTCCATACGGCTTTAAGGATTTTCCTGTAACGGAAAGGACAATCCTGTCCACTCTGGCTGCAGTGAGTCTTTTCGGGTCGATTCTCGCACATGAGCTTGGCCATTCGCTCGTTGCGAGGAGGTACGGCGTTAAAATCAGAGGGATTATGCTCTTCATATTCGGCGGAGTTGCCATGATGGAAAATCTGCCGAAGAAGCCGAGGGAGGAGCTTATAATAGCAATTTCAGGGCCTGCTACAAGTTTCGGGATCGGAATTCTTTCATTCCTCCTTTCATCCATACCTACTGCTGAAGTGAGAGCGTTCTTCCTGCTTTTTAGTTACATCAACGTTATCCTTGGAGTTTTCAACCTGATTCCCGCGTTCCCGATGGACGGAGGGAGAATCTTAAGGAGCTTTTTGGCGGAGAGAAGAAGCTACGTTGAAGCCACCAAGATCGCTGCCGAGACTGGCAGGGCTCTGGCTATATTAATGGCAATCTTCGGAATTTTTAGCAATCCATGGTTAATACTCATAGCTCTATTCATATACATCGGAGCGAATGAAGAGGAAAGACTGGTGCTGCTTGAGAATGTTCTCGGGAGGGTTAGCGTTGCTGACGTGATGAGCACCGACGTTGTCACTGTTTCCCCTGAAATGAGGGTTTCAGAAGTTGTTGATCTGATATTGAAAACGAAGCACCTCGGCTTTCCCGTTGTTGAGGATGGAAGAATTGTGGGTATTATCACGCTGCACGACATAATTGGTGTGGATCCTGAGGAGAAGGTTGGGAACGTCATGAGCAAAGAGGTTGTTACTATCTCTCCAGATAAGTCCGCATTCGATGCTTTTAAAATCATGAGCGAGATGGGGATTGGAAGACTGCCGGTGGTTGAGAATGGCAGAATTGTGGGGATTGTCTCGAGAAGTGATCTCATGAAGATCAAGGAAATCCTTGAAGCTCTGGAGGTGATGGGTTGGAGGAAAAGAGGCTCATCATAGTGGGCACCGCTCATGTCTCAAAAAAGAGTGTTGAGGAAGTTAGGGAAGTCATAGAGAATGAGAGGCCGGATGCGGTTGCAGTGGAGCTTTGTCCCAGAAGATATCACGCTTTAGTTCACGGCCAGCGCGAAGAGGTCTCGATAGCGGAGGTTATAAAGAGCGGAAATGTGTTCATGCTAATTTTTCAGCTCATTCTGGCTTACTTTCAGAGGAAAGTCGGTGAGGAGACAGGAGTAAAGCCCGGCGGTGAAATGCTCGCTGCCATTCAAAAAGCCAGAGAAGTGGGTGCTGATGTCATCCTCATAGACAGAGATATTGGACTAACTTTCAAACGCTTCTGGCAGAAACTCAGTTTTTTTGAAAAGATAAAGCTCATCGTCCACCTCATCAGAAGTTCATTCAGCGGGGAAGATATCGAGGTAGACGAGATGCTTGAGGAAGACATTCTCGACATGCTGGTGAAAGAGTTTAGAAAAATATCTCCGAATGCCGCAAAGGTTCTGATAGACGAAAGAGACGTTTACATGGCCGCCAACCTCCTGAATGCTCTTTCAAGGTACAACAAGATAGTTGCTGTTGTTGGTGCTGGTCACAGAAAAGGGATCGAGAACGCTTTGCTAAAACTAAAAAATAATCCGGTGGACTTGAGAGAGCTAGAGGAGGTTAAAAGTGGTCGGAACTACCTCAAAATTTCCATGGGGGCTTTTACTGCCCTCATTATAGCAACTTTCGTCCTCATTGCCACCTCGCTGAACACCGAAGTGCTTATCCGAGCTTTTCTCTACTGGTTTTTGATTAACGGCATACTATCCGCCATCGGTGCGGCGATTGCGAGGGGGCATCCCTTATCAATCATCACAGCCTTTCTGTGTGCCTGGATGACCTCACTTAACCCAATGATCGCCGCCGGATGGGTTTCGGGACTCGTAGAGGCCTGGATTCGGAAGCCGACAGTAGAGGATTTCTCAAAGCTTGTCGAAGCCAACAGCTTTAGAGAAATGCTGCGAAACAGGTTTTTTCGCGTGCTTCTTGTTGCAGCATTAACCAATGTCGGGAGTATGATAGGGACGATTTACGGTGGCTGGTACATTCTTTCAACCTTTGGTGTTGATGTTGCAAAGGTGGTTGGAGAGAGAGTGATGGAGATAATAGGAGGGTTGGTATGAAAATATACATCCAGCCTCTCTCTGTAAACAGCCACACGGTAGAGATACTGAAAAAACGTCTCCCAGAAGTGTTCAAAGCAGAGGTTTTCGTGCTTCCCGCCTCTGAAATCAGTTTGAAATGCTATAACCCATCGAGAAAGCAGTACAACTCAACATGTCTTCTCAGATCGCTTCCCCCAATCCGAGTTACATTAGCTGTGACGGGAAAGGATATCTACGCTACAGGGATGAACTTCGTTTTTGGTGAGGCCGAGCTTGGAGGTGCGAGGGCAATACTCTCCGTCTTCCGCCTCTCCACTGCTGATAGCAAACTTTACGAGGAGCGGGTTGTAAAGGAGGCTGTTCACGAAATAGGACACGTTCTCGGTCTGAAGCACTGCAAAAATGATTGTGTAATGCAGTTCTCGAATTCTGTCGAGGATGTTGATAAAAAACCAATTAGCTTTTGCAGAGTTTGCGCGTCGAAAATTGGTTTTGGTTGAACACTCTAACGTCTCCTAGCCCCTCAATTTCCCTTATTTCACTTCATACGTCCCAAGCTTTTTCTGGGAGTAGGCCACAAGCCTGCTTAGAGGGATGGTCATGAGCAGATAGAAGAGAGCCACACCGAGGAATGGTGTCCAGGCGTTGAAGGTCGTGTTGACTATCTGCCTACCCACCCTCGTTAGCTCCACTATGGAGATGACAGAGAGCAGCGACGAGTCCTTCAGCAGCGCTATGAACTCATTTCCTAAGGCAGGAAGAATGTTTCTGAAGGCCTGAGGGAATATCACGTACCTCATGGCCTGAAGGTACGTCATCCCAAGACTCCTTGCAGCCTCCATCTGCCCTACAGGAATCGATTCTATTCCCGCCCTGACAATTTCCGCAATGTATGCACCACTGCAGACGCTGAGCGCTATAATTCCAGCTGGCTCCGGCTGAAGGTTGACACCAATTGCAGGAAGCCCAAAGTACACGATGAGTATTTGAACGAGCAGTGGTGTGCCCCTGATTACCTCAACATAGGCAGTGGATACCGCAAAGGGTATTGGGTTCTTTGAAACCCTGCCCAGCCCAGCCATTGTACCAATTATCAGTCCGAAAAATATCGATAGCAACGTTAGCTTTAGCGTTACGCTGGCCCCAAATGCAAGATCAGGAATTATTCGTATAAAGAGGTCGATGTCGAACTGGTTTATAGCGGCCATTGAGCGCTAAAAAAAGGGGAGATATAAAAAATTTTTTTCTTACTCACCGGGACCTGTCCACTTAACACAAACACCACCTCAATCGGTTGTAGTACAGCATAAA
>NZ_JACDNT010000034.1 GCF_017656475.1 Archaeoglobus sp. | reverse complement strand
TGAGAAGTTCTTGGGTGATAAGTTTAGGATGTTGTGCACTTAACCATAATTTCCACATTCGGCGATGCATATCTCTTCAAGGGTGGAAGCTGTCTGGTGAAGTGCTACTGCGGCTATTACCGCTTCAGCGTTGATCTTGATTTCACGTGGAGAAGGCAGGAGGTATGGGAAAATCTGGGAAAGAAGGGTCTGCGAAGGAAGCTTGTCGAACAGGCTGAAAAATTTGGCTCCATCCTTGAAAGAATTGCACACAACATGGAGCTCGATTTCAGATGCGACTTGAAAAACAAGAATTACGTGGAATTCGGAAGCGGGAGCAGAATGGCTACTTTCAAGCTCTGGAAGGGAAGCGAACTGATCAAGATTCAGGTTAATTTTGTTGAGAGACTTCTCTTCCCCAGCAGAGATGCTGTTGCAAAAACACTTCTTACTGGAAGAGATGTCAGTGATGAAGATAAAGCTTACTTCCGTGAATTTCTGGAATTCTACCAGCCTGTGGAAGTTTCCGCTTACAATATTGAGGAGATTCTCTGTGAGAAAATGCGTGCTATTCTGACGAGGCAGGCGATGAAGCTAAGAGATATCTATGACGTGTTCATGATCTGGAAAGCCGGAGTGAGGATTGAGGAGCTGAAGGAAGAGATTCTTGAAAAGATAAGGTCTGCGATGAGATTCAAAGTTGAAGGGAAAACAGAGGGAAAGGTCGTCAAGGTTAATTATCCTGTCAGGAGGGAGGGGATAATCAGGAGAATCAGTAAAAAAGTTGAGAGACCGGAGGTTATAGCAGAAGAGGAGGCTGTGAAAACCAGGAGGTTTTACCAGTTCATGGATGATCTTGCCGAAGATGTCAGGGAAATGGTGGGAATGAAGGAGAAACCAAAACCACAAGCCAGGACCAAATCCACACCCGCTCCAAAAGGAATCGCAGGAGTGGGATTAATCGGATCTATGGCTGTGGCCAATCTGGTCAAAGGGAAGCCCGCACCAAGGGCCAAACCGAAACAGCCAGGCCTGATAACCCCTGCAGTATCTCAGCCAGCCCTCTTGAATGAGCTCGAGAGGCAAATGAATAAGCCAACCTTCAAGGCCTTCACCGAACCAAGACCAAAAGCCAGGACCAAGCCAAGAACTAAGGAGAAAGTTGGAGTGATTCCGCAGAGCATCCCTAAAGTCACTGTGGAGCCAGTGCCAAAACCTCCAACTCTGACTCCAGCTCCTCCAACACCCAAACCTCCACAGCTACCAAAAATCAGTTTACCCCCTATGGGCCTTGATCTTCCATTTACACCAGGTGGGGAAGGAGGAGGAAAAAGAACAAAGAGAGGCAGGAAGATCAATCCAGTTATCGAAAACCCCTTAGACTTCGTTCTTGGTGGGCTTTTCGGACCACCACAGAAGAAAGGGAGGAGAAGGAAAAAGAAGAGATGAAAATCTCTGACTTCTTCTTTATTTCATGGAATCTGTTCATTGTCGGCATACTGGTTGTTGGCTTTATTATGCACCAATTCCCCTATTCTTCCACACCTGAATCATCAATGTCCGCGATTGAGAAGATAAACGAAATGAGAAGTGAAAAACTAATCTTCTCATTGGGAGTTTACAAACTCGCAAAGATAAGGACTGAGGACATGCTTGAAAACGAATACTGTTCGCACTTCTCACCTGACCGCAAAGACATTTTCCACCTACTCCCTCCACACGTTTCTGGTTATGAGGCCATTCTCTGTGTCGATGGTGCAGTAACCTTAACAGAATCGGATGCAATCAAGTATTTTCTGGACAGCGATGAACATAGAAAAATCCTACTTGAAAAAGGAAGGTATGCGGGCTTTTACTGTGAAAATGGAATCTGTGTGTTCATAGTAACCAGCCATGAACCTTCAGGTCGCTGAGTCCTTGGCTGCTTTTCCGTATTGAGCTTATTTATCCAACAGGTGGACTTACTCCCTATTTAATGGCCATCCCCATCAACTATTTTTACCATGGCTCCAGCTTAGGGAGCTGGTGCATTTCCATTCAAATCCTTAATATTAATTGCAGGCCGCCACCAACTATTTTTACTGTGAGCCCGGATATATCATCCAGGCTGGTAATTTAAAATCGCTCCTGATGACTTTATTTTTGAATCCACAGCCTCTTTGCGGTTCGTTACCTTTTTGTGGAGGTAGGTCAAAAGAACCATGTTAAATTGCTATGTTTTATATTTCTCTTTGGTTATATTGTTGAATTAATACTTTTTTTATTCATTTTTTCACAAAGGTTACCTTGAATTTGATTGGTATATCGTGAACCTCAAGTTCTTCGATTCTTCTCCTTGAAACCTTCTCAAGAAGGGCAATACGAATATATCTGTTTCTGCACTTTAGATAAGCCCTCACAAGATGCTTAACAGGCCTCTTTTTCAGATTTTCGATTAATTGCCTCTCAGCCCAATCGCTGTAAATCTCAAATTCTCTCAACCCATAGACGATGGTTCCACCCTCAAAACTCTCCTCAAAGTGAACCTCATTCTCCCATTTAGAGTTAATGGTTTTGTAGAAATTGCTGATTTCTTCGATGATTGTATCAACCTCCCTCTTTTCCTGCTCCTCCCTCTCCTCAGCCTCTTTAATCAGCCCATCAATGTTGTAATCTCTAAAAATGCGATAAACGAGGTTTGAGCTTATAAACCAGCCTTCTGAACCCCAACGTCTGGTTATTCTACTTGCGATGTGTCTATAGCCGAAATTATATTTCAATCTCATCTCCTTGATTTCCTTAAGGATGGTGCTCGGCAACATGTGAATCTTAGACTTCCGTCCAGGTGAGCCATTCAGCTTGACATCATTCCTCTTGAGGAGGAAGGTCAGGGCTGTCTGGCTGAATCGTCCTCCCTTAAGAATCCTGCAGAATTCCAAGGCCTCGGTTCTGCTCATGCCTTCTTTAGCAATAAAATGAGCTACTCTCCTCTCAGGGATCTCTATCTTTCGCTCAAATTCTCTCATTCTCAACCGCATTTAAACCACCTCGTTTCTTTTAACCTCTTCATCCTCCTCAGGCTCTCTGAGCTTTTGAATCTCCTGAAGAATAACCCTGAAGACCTCAACGGCGATGTTCGCAGTCTCTACACTGTCTTCTTCACCAGCGACCTCTACAACCAGGCCTGTGGTGCTGATGTGAACTCGAGCCATTCACGCAACCTCCACATCTTCTCCGCTTATCGGCTTAATGCCGCTGATTTTGTCAAGCAGATGCTCCACAATCTCTACCAGCTTCTCAATGGGTTCTCCATCGGCTCGAACATCAATGCTGACTCCTCCTCCGTCTTCACTGTTTTTGAATTCAATCACAATCTCTCTGGCTGGTGCCTCCATTTCTCCCTCGCACATTCACGATCCCTCCTGTGTAAAGTCAAAAAACTCCTCCTCTGGCTCCTTCGGTTTACTCTCTCTAATCCAGAAAACTCCAACCTCTTTCCAGCTCTCTCCTTCCCTGATCATTAGCCTGAAAGCTGGCTGACTGTCCTTCTCTCGCTTGTCATTCTTGAACAGATAGGCCTCTTTCTTGCCGAGAACTCCAAAATCCACGTAGCCGGCCAGATACTTCCGGCCGTTCCTCTTCTCCTTCTTTGCCTTTCCTCCCACTCTATCACCCCTTTTCAAAAAAATAAAGAAGAATTTTCAGCCCCTCTTAGGCCTCCAGCAGCCTCCTCAACATCTCCTCAGCTCTCGGTATGCCGTGGCTTGCAACCTCCTCAAGGTCTCCCTTTAGCCGCTCATAAACGGCCTGCTGCACGTACTCCTCTAAATCCCTTCCAGCCCACGCACAATATTCTTCCAAAACTTTTCTAACCACATTCTCCATTCTACCACCTCCTTTTATTTTCCTCCGTGAAGGAGGACCGTGAAAGGTCAGACATGAGCACAGGCCACCACCTCCTGAGTCAGGAAAGGCCTGAACTTGTAAAGAGGGGCCACAATAACGAAATTCTTGGCTCTCGTTACTCCGACATAAAACAGCCTTAATTCGCTCTCTCTTCCTCCGTTTCTCAGCTCTGATGCGATATTCTGGGTGATTGCATCGGCAAGAACTACAATATCAGCTTCCTTTCCCTTGGATGCATGGATTGTGTCAACGTAGAGGTTGATCTTTTCCTCCACAACCGGGTGATAGGCATCCTGAACGATCTTCGCTGTCCTCTTGCTTCTGAAGTTGATGAGGTTGATCGGATCACCCTTTGACTGCAAAACTTCAAAGAACTGGATCGGAAGCCCTCCCTCGGCCAGAGATTTAAGAGCACCCTCCTTGAGGTGTTGTGGAAGGATCTCCTCTCGAAGGTTTTCAATCAGCCAGAACTTTTCCTGTATATTGAGTGGTTGTTTTCCACGAAGTTTGGCAACTACATTCCAAGCTGTGAGGATCTCCTTATCCCAAGGAGACTCACCCTTGAGCTTCTTGAAAGGCACTCTTAAGGAAATGAGAATCCTCTCAGCGTAGTAAACCATCTTGTTGGTCCTGAAAAGCAGAAAAACCGTTTTGTCAGGATGCCTTCTTGACAAAAAGGCAGCAGTTCTAACAATCTCATCAAAGGACATTCTCTTAAGGATATTCCAACCTCCACCATTGAAGGCCGGTATGATCGTCTTTGCCTTCCGGGTTTTGATCTGGCTGATTATTCCTCCTGCAAGCTTCCAGATCTCAGATGGAACTCTCCACGATTTTGGTAAAACATGCTCCTCACCCTTGAAGTTAAGGAAAAACTCAGGCCGTGCTCCCTTCCAGCCATAAATGGCCTGATCATCATCACCGGCAAGATAAACAGTATCAAGCCCTTCAATCAGCTTCCTGACAATTTCAAACTCGAGAGAGTTAAAGTCCTGGACCTCATCGATAAAGCCAACCTTGGCATCAATGAAGATATCATCCTCATAGGCCTCGATAAGCATGTCATTGAAGTCTATGATTCCTGTTTTCTCCTTGATCTTTAACCACAGCTCGATTACGTGGCCAGCCTCGTTATTCACCTTATACAGCAGATCGAGGCAGGCCTGAACGTTTCTCTTCTTTGGATAGTGTTCACCTATGGTCCTTGTCCACAGTGAGAAGATTCTGTTGCCGAGAGCTTCCGAGCCATCATCACCCTTGATGTATGGGATGCCGAGGTCCTGACAGAACTTGGCCTGAAGGCCTTCAATGAAGTCATAAGCCTGCATTGTCTCAACGATATACCGAAGGCCAGGGCTCTGCTTTGTGAGCCAGCTCAGGCAGAGGCCGTGGAGGGTCCTAAAGTATGGTGTGACCGCACCTCCTTTATCAACCCCTATTCTCTCACAGGCTTCATTTATGGCTGAGTTTGAGAAACTGACAAACATGACATCCTGAATTTTCACGTTCTCTCCATCAACGGTCTCTTTCAGTTTGTTGATCAGCCAAGTTGTTTTCCCTGTGCCAGGTGGTCCGTAAAGCTTGGTTATATCCGCCATCCCTCATCACCTCCTGCAGGTATCAGCTCGGCAATCTCCGAGCTTTCGATGTCCTCAATCACTTCGGGTTCCCACTCGTCTCCTTCTCTCCGCAGAATAGCCTGGATGGCCTGTAAGTTGAAACGCCAAAAGTAACGTGAGTTTTCTCCAATTCTTATTCTCTTTACCTTGCCTGCAAGAATTCTTTGGGCAGCTCTGGCTAACTTCTCTCTTTGGTATTTCACTCCAGATTCCTCTATCAACTCCTTTAACAAACCTGATTCAACATAGATTATCCCATCCTCTACGAAGAACCCACGTTTTGGTGGAACTTTTTTCTCCTTTAGTAAATCAAAGCTGTAGTAATCCCTCTTGGTCGTTAGGATCTCGATTATCGTTTCCTCGAGTCCACTCTCTGTGTCCACAGGTGTCTTCACGTGGTCGGCGATTTCCAGCCAGCTCTGATAGACTCTAAAGGCCTCTTCTTCCGAGAAAGGTGGATTGGCAGGCAGAAGATAACATTCGAGGAAAATCTCATCAAATATGGCTGTGTTAATGACAGATTCACTTTTAACTTTCTTGAAAAACCTCTTCAAAGGAATGATTTTCCGCCTCCCAGCGACTTTCACGTCCATTTCACCGCTTGAATGAAAGATTATCACAGATTCCGTGTCAAGAATGAGTCTGTCAGCAGGAGGAAGCCTTAATTTGCAGTTCTCTCCAACACACAAGCCGAGTTCTTCTGCATAATCGCAAGAGAACTCAGGGATCTTCCACAACTCTGTGTATTCGCTTGTGGTGGGATTCAGGCCATGTGCTGCTATAAACGAATCAATGAATTCAGCCCTCTTATCTTCTGGAACTTTCTTCTTCTTTTGCCACGCCAAAATTAATTTAAGGGCATCTAAATTTGGTGTTCCTCTGGCCCTTTGTACACAGTCTGGTTCAAAAAGAGACTTCTTTATGTTATAACTCTCTGTGTTCTTAGCGTTCTCAGCATTCCATGTGTTCCATGTGTTCCATGGTTTTGAGGGTATATTTTTTTCTCTATTAACATAGTACGCTCCGTTTAGTCCACTACCATTTTGGATGTTGCAGAGTTTAATAAACAACTGTGGATTTTTTGTAGGGCTGAACCGTTCACCAGTAAAAGAGGCAACAGCCTTTTCAATGGTGTGGTATAGGTAATCATCCCTTTCAGTCTTCTCATAACTGCGATAAGTCCGGAGGATGTCAGCAATCTGATGTTCATCAAAGCCCCAATACCACAACCTGTCGATGGTGGCCAGATCGGCCTCAGACCGTGATGGATATCCAGGGTTAAGATCATTCAGAAGCTCTCTGAGTTTCTCATCAACCTCTAGAATGGTATCAAGGCCGATGTCATACTTGTTGACAAACACAAGGTTGTGATTGGCGATCTTCTCCTTTGGCTTGGTCTTTTGCTCTGTCTTTGGCTCTTCCTCTATGAACTTTCTGATAGCTTCAAAATCGAGGTCGATGATTTCCACATCCTTGATGACCTCATACAATCCAGTCGCACCTTCGAATTTCTCTTCATCCGGTGGAACATAACTGCCAGGGGCCACCACGTATTGCCAGTTGGCCCTTAATTCTCCGATTTTCTGACCATCTAGCTTCAAAATGTAATTTCTTTCAATACCTGGATTCTGATAGTAAATCTGGTACCCTCCATTTCGAGTCTTAACCGTAAAACTCTCAGGCAGCTCAGAAATATCAATCAAGTCAGGTCGATCTATATCCACGAAACAAAGACCTTGTGGAAAAGCGTAGATTCCAACATTAAGACCTCTTTGGATTCTACTAAGAGCTTCATCCTTGCTCAGCTTTATTTCATCAAGACACTCTTTTATTTTCACTCCTTTTGGCACGTTTGGTTCTTTGCTGTTCTCAACAAGCGGAATGAAGGCAACATTGATGTTTTGCGGAAGTTTCTCAAGCAACTTTGTAAATTGCTGTGGATCTGTTCTCATTCTTCTTCCACCTCCTCAAAATCCTCTACCCTAACTGGATCCAAGACAATCTTGCCTTCGGAAACTTCAATGGCAAAATGGTAGCCTTTGAAGATTTCTCGAATGAGTTTCGGAAAGTAGATCGCCCCATTTGAGTTGAATGTGACCAACTTTCTCTTATTAGAATCGTAACTTTTATATAAATTCACTCTCTTATTTCTTTTAGGGGAAAGTTTACGAGGTGTGGCGGTCTGCAACTCATCCACCTCCTGAGTTTTTAATTTTTTCAAGATTAACACCAAGAAAATCCGCATAATGCTCGATTGCTCGCCTGAGAATCTCCGAAACTGATTGATGAGCTACTGGCTTGCTATATTCCTTTCTAAGAATCTTCTCGATTATCTGAGCGTGTTCTGGGTAGATTGTAGCTGAAATCTGTATGATATTCCCATCCTCTCTCTTTGTCCCTATCATTCCTATCACCGATGATACTTCTCTGACAGAAGTATTTAGAACGAAACACATATATAATACTTTCGCCGAAGTATCTTCGATGAAGGAGGTAAAGTATCAGACCTTTATCGATGAAGAGAATAAGAAAAAAATACTTAGCGTGCTGGCAGATGGGGAAAAGGATTGGAAAACCATCAAAGAACTCACTGGTTTTGCCGACTCAGTTCTTGCAAGGCATCTTAAGGAGCTTGAAGAAGCTGGGCTAATAACTACGAGAATTGATAAATCTGATAGGAGGAAAAAAATATACTCCCTCAGCAGTCAAGGGGTTGAAAACATAATGAGCCTTGCTTATGCCCTCTTTTTCTTCAACCATATCAATTACCGTTTTTACGAGGTTTTAAAGAAATGTGCCAAAGACTTTACAAAGAAAGATGAGTGGTTTAAAGAGTGGTTTTTAAACCTCGGGTGGGAGATGACTACTGCGGCTAAGAAGAATCTTTTAGGACCATATTTTGAGGGATTCTATATGTTCAGTAAAACCCGCCAATCATACCTCCAGAAAATAAAAGATCATCCGATTATTGCTGAGATTGAGAAAAGAAAAACTGATGACTTATTGAGAGAGGGTATTGAGAGCTTACGCCATATGGTAAAGAGAGTTAAGATGGAAAAAAGACTGATTGAGACAGGGGATTTAGATAGAATTAGAAAGGAAGTTGGTTTAAAAAATTATCATGAAGATCTTTCGAAATTAAGTATAGAGAGGCTTCAAGCTGAGATGGGTATCCTTGAGGAGCTGAAGAATCTTGAAGGAATTGGTCCCATAGTCAGAAGTATTGAGAAAGAAGTAGAAAAAAGATTGGAAGAGGAATATGAAGAATTTAAGGAAGAAATAAAAAATACATATAAGGAGAGGCTTAAAGAAATCAACAATTGGCCAAGCATTCATTGGAATAATAATAGCCACTCAAACCTTGCTGCAAAAGAAGGATGTAATCAAGAAACTCTTAAAAGACTAATCAGAAAAACCGATAACTGGCCCAATACCGATCATAAACCTCTTTAAGCTCCTCCTCGTCCTGAAAGTCGTAATGTGACAGATCCACATCCCCTCTCAAGGAGTGGCCCATCAAAATCTTCTTCACAGCTGTGGGCATTCCGAGCCTGTCAGATTGCTGTGAAAAGAATTTCCGCATGTGCTTCATCCTTAAGGAATCGCTCAACTTGGCAAGATGGTAATTTAACGACTTCTTTGAAAAAAGATAATCTCGCCCACCTGTAATTTCGAGGTAATAAATTAACGCTTCTTTGGCCTCCTCGGAAAAGAAGGTAACTCGGTCCTCGAAGTCTTTTGCAATCTCGGCCCTAACTCTGATAACTCTGTCTTCAACGTCGATGTCGTTCAGGCGGAGCTTATACAGCTCTTCGGCTCTCAAACCTGAAGTTGCCGACAATAAAACAGCACACTTTAACCTCGATCTGTAAGGTTCTCTCAGTTCTTCAGCTTTATTCAGCAAATTACGAATATGCCCAACCTTGATCACGTTCTTTCTTCGCTTTGGTATCTTGGGAAGCTTAACATCGTCAGCGAGAGGGTGATTTATGAACTTCAGAAATCTACGAATTTTGATCAGCTTATTTCGGACTGTTTTAGGCTCAAACTCTTCTTTTAATCGGTTTATATAAATAATTATGCGGTCATCTGTTAATCTGTATGAACAAGCCTCAAGAAAGCTCTGAATAGCCGACTTATAAGCCGTTATTTCTTGGTCTGAGATGTGAGAAAGCTGTAAACGTTTAACGAACTCATCAAACTGCTCCAAAAGCGATAACCCATGCGGGGGGCGGGATTCGAACCCGCGGACCCCTTCGGGACAGGGTCTTAAGCCCTGCGCCTTTTCCTGGCTCGGCAACCCCCGCTTAAAATAAGTCTACCTGGCAGATAAAGAAGATTTTGCTCAACTTAAAAAATCTCTGCTTCTTCATAAACAACTATCCCCGAATCGGTAATGAGGTAGGGCTTTGGTTTTCTTGAATGCTTAATCCTCCTCATCTTCACAACCTCAAGCCCCAGAGTTGGTTCATCCAACTCACTCTTCCTCACAACCTTTAAACTGATCATGCCATCACATATATACTCCAGAATCCCGTACTTGGACGTGTTGGGCTGGTACTTGTCCGCCTCGCTGGTGATCATCGCTGTAATACCGTTTTCCTTCAGCATTTTTCTGAACATGGCGAGCATGCTATACCTCCCAGCGTCATCAAAAAGCGTTTCAAGAACGCTTATCGAGTCGATCAGCATCCGCTTAACCCCTAAGCTTCTAATGATTTCTGGTAGGTCGCTTTCAAGCTTTTCGAGGCTTTTTTTGACTTCTGAAGCTTCAAGCCTTGCTACGTGTAGCTTATCACCAAAAGCCTCTAAATCCATCCCGACACTTTTGGCATTTGCTATAATGCTTTCCTCATCCTCGTCAAAGCTCAGAATCATGCAGGACTCTCCGTTCTTCAAACCCTCGTAGATGAAGTGTAAACCCAGCATGGTTTTACCAGTACCGTACATACCCACAACAGCTACAATGTGCCCTTCAGGAATTCCACCGCCCAGAATTGCATCCAGTCCTTCCACACCCGTCTTTAGCATCCAACCACCTCACATAACTCTCATGATCCTGGAAATCGTGAAGCCTACCACTGGATCAATTTTTACCGAGTACTTAACTATTCTTTCTTTTTCAATTTTCGGCAGCAAGCCCAAGAATTTTCTGAAATACATCCAGCGCAGTATAGAATCTCTCTCTACCGACCACTCGAAAACAACAATTCCATCAGCCTGATCAAGCATCTCCTCTTCCTTTCCTTTCTCAAAAACCTCAGATGTGAGTAGAGTTGTCAGCAGAATGTTGTTTCTAATGCAATACACCCTTATGCCTTTTAACAAATCAACAAAGTTCTCCCAACCGAGCCTGTTCACAGCCGCTCTCGCCAGATCTGTAAGGGAGTCGAGAAACACATAGGTACTGCTTTCAAGACCTTCGAAGAACTCCAAAAGCTTAGTGAACAAATTCTTCTCACCTTTCAAAAGCTCAATTCCAACGCCTTTATCAGAAACCCATTTGAGCGGGACAAGAGTGTCCTTAAAATAGACATCTGCGAGGCTTACGACCTCTATATCCGGCACAACACCCCTTTCTGGAATGGCAGTTTCAAGCTCCTTCTTGACGACATCCACAGGCTTTGAAATGGACAGATACTTAATCTTGATCTTATCAGCATTGTTGAACATTGACGTTATTGCAAACTCCCTTCCACCGGCTCCTGCATTTTCGTAAAGAATGACCAAACCAGGAGGGAAGCCCCCAAACTCCGTATCAAGAAAATCCATGCCAGTAGGAAAAATTTCAGTCAATCTCTATCACCTCGTCGACCATGAGTGAAATTTGAGAGTAGTAGCTCTCATCCATCTCCTTCTCTATTGTGAAAATTGTACCGACAAATCCTCTGAGCCTCATTTTGCCTGTTAGATGCCTCAGGAACTTGATTAACGTTTCGAATGATTTGTAGAGGGAGATTGTCGAGAGAGAGTCGAGGTAAATGAACCTATTGTCAGAGGTTACAAGATCCATGGCCCTCTCTATCGTAACCTGAAGCTGAACCGGGTCGGGAGAGGTGAGGTAAAAGCATCTCTCCTCATCAATTACCTCTCCCCCAAGCTGAAGAGTTATGCAATCGATGAAGTACATCCTGCTGAGGTCAACTCCTTCCTTTAAAAGCATCTTTTTCAGACTAAAGTATGGACGGTTGAGAGTAACAAAGATTCCCTCTGCAATTTCTGTGAAGTACTTAACCAATTCTATACTCATCTTGACGTACTTTTTGGAATCAACCTTCACCAGTACGATCTCCGCCCCTCTGTCGATTGCTTCTTTGACAAGCTCAACCGCGTTTGCATTCGTAGTCATAGCCCTTCTTCACTAGATATCCATCCAAAATCACAACACCTTCTTCCGTAATCTCATACGGAATCCACTCCAGTGGAACCCTTGTTCTGTACTTCTTTAGAATTCTCATTGCTCTCTGATAACCCTCCTCAGTTCTGAGTAAGTTGAGAAAGATGACGCTATCAACTATGTTCTTTGTGCTGCTCCACTCTCCCTGCATTGGAGCCTCCTCAATCCATAAGGAGGTTATTTCGTAGTCATAGGAGAGGTCAGACATGTAAGCCATAGCTCTTCTGTAAAGCACCTGATCAGCCAGTGCAAGTTCGAGGTCTGTGCAGGAGTCAAAAATGACTCTGTCAATGTCTTTTCCATCCATACCAAAAGTCGCCTTAAGCCCTTCAACGATCTTTTCTCTCGTCAGTGGGAGGATGAACTTGGGATCGACTCTTATAAACCTCCATTTTATCTTTTTGTAAACATCCTGCATGAACGGAAACTTTCCAAGGTAGAGCTCGCAGTTCTTCCTGTTCATTGTGGTTGAGAGGTACACAACAGTCTCGTCATTCCTTGCTCCCTCAGCAGCCCAGTGTGCAGCCAGAATGGTTTTTCCGATTCCGCTTCTTCCGATGATGAGGTTTTCTGTGTATCTGTCTATACCTCCCCCAAGCAGCTTATCGAGCTTTTCTATACCGAACTTTGCTTCATCAGCCATGTAAATAATTTCCTATAATAGTAAATAAATTTTTCTTACAGATTTGAAATAATGCGAAGCTGTTTAATACTTCAGGCAGAGTTTATCCCATGCCTGCTGTGGTTGATGCTTCGCTGTGTGACGGCTGTGGAACTTGCGTTGATGAGTGCCCTGTCGGAGCTATAGAACTCAACGACTACGCTCATGTTGATGAGGAAATCTGCACGGAATGTGGAGCCTGTGTGGATGTCTGCCCGACAGAGGCGATAAGCCTTGAGTAGCGCAGTCGGCTTCGGTGCTTTAAACCTGGACAAAATTTACACTGTCGACAAGATTCCCAAGGAGGATGAAGAGGGCTTCGTGATTGACTTGAAGCTTTTCCCCGGGGGTAGTGCGGCCAACACCATCGTAGGACTGTCAAGGCTTGGTATAGATACAGCATACATCGGCAAGGTTGGTAGCGACGAAGAGGGCAGAATTCTCCTCGAAGACCTTAAAAGGGAGGGTGTCAACACTGACTTTGTCATCAAAGCGGAGGGGAGAAGTGGAACGGCGATGATTTTCGTTGATGAAAAAGGAAATAGAGCAATCTTGGTTGATCCGGGAGTTAATGACACCATATCTTACAGCGAAATAGATGTTGATTCGGCCAAAAAGTACCGGCTAATCCACCTCACTTCTTTCATATGCAAAAACGGATTGGACTCGCTGAATTCTCAGAAAAAGATAGTAGAAGAGTTTGAAGTTGTGAGCTTCGATCCCGGGATGCCGTATGCTGAGAGGGGGCTTGGAGACATTGAAAAGATACTGAAAAACACCACTGTCTTTCTTCCCAACAGGCAGGAGATCGAGATACTTTTTTCAGAAGATTACAAGGCAGCAGCGGAGCGATGCATCGAAATGGGGATTGAAGTCGTAGTCGTAAAGCTCGGATCGGAGGGGTGCTGGATAAAGAGCCGTGATAAGGAATTTGCCTTAAAACCGCTCAGCACCAGAGTGGTGGACACCACAGGTGCAGGAGATGCTTTCAACGCTGGATTCCTTTATGGGTATCTGAAGGGAAAGGACATTGAGGAGTGTGGGAAGCTTGGGAATTTCGTTGCTGCAAAATGCATTGAAAAGTATGGTGCGAGAGAGGGTCTGCCCAGAAAGATAGATTAGTCAATCTTTTCAATGACAACCTCCCCCAGACCTATCCACTTCACCCTGTAGCCGAATGCAGGAAGTGAGCTCTCCCCAAGCCCGTATTTTTTAAGAACTGCCATGACGTCTTCGAGAGTTGATGGATTTGCTTTCTCAATCTCCTTTTTTATCTTTTCGAATACATCCTTCCTGACCGCATACTTACCCGCGAGAACGTAATCTTCGGGAATTTCTGCAAAGCTTTCAAGCTTCACAACATCCCCTTCCACACTTTTTTCCGATTTATATCGCTTTAATGCCTTAATAACCTCCCCATACGGAATTTTTTTGCTGAAAAGGATCAAATCCTGTAAGTCAACCTTTCCCTCCCCAAATTCGTCTCTGGCTATCAAAATCAGCGGTATCGAGGAGTTTTTAATCTTCTCGACCTTCTTCTTTAGATATTCCTCCGTCCAGAAGCCTGCTAGCTCAACGTAAACCTTTTTATCTCCCAAATTAATAGCGAAGTCCGGGATGAAGGCATATCTTCCTGCCTTGACAACGTCCGGCTCCCTTTCAACCTCGTAACCCAGCATCTTCATCTTTCTCGCAAACTCCTCCTCAAGCGAGGAGTCGTAAGAAATCTGCTCCTCCGTGTCGGGAAGCAGGTCTTTCATCCCGTCGTCAATTTCCATGATGTAAAGCCTGTCGAACTCTGCAATCTCCGCCCTTATGTACCACTTATTCGCCCGGATAATCCACGGGATTAGCTTAGCAAAGGAAACTCCGTACTTACGCGTCATTTTCAGAAGAGATGCCGCACCTGTAACCTCTACCATCATTTTTCCCGAATCCTCGTAAAGCTCGTACATCAATCCGAGGCGCTTTATCGCCCTGAAAATCTCCTTATGCAGGTCTGAAGTCCAGAACGTAAGTCTTAAAGCGTTGAAAAGAGCTGTCTGGAGGAGAGAGAGGTTGTAAAGCTTTATGAGATTTTCTGGAGTTAAGGTTTTGAAGCCGCTAAGAATTAGCTCCTCCTCCCTGTCCGCATACATTGCCCTCTCAATTACCTCAGGTGTCGTGTTGAAGTATTTCGCCGCATACTCCAAAACTTTGTCTCTCTCCTTCTTTGAAGTGACATAGCCGTGTTCGAAGAGTAGCATTCTAACCTTTCTGGGCTCAAGTTCGCTATCAACGTTAAAAGCGCAGCTTTTCTCTATGCAGTGATTCTCAAGCACTCTCACAAATCCCCTGACCTTCTTGAAGTTCTTTGCATTCTCAAGCCCCTTTGCGAGCTTCATCACTTTGCCGTACTTCTTCCCCAATCCACTTTTAAAAATCCTTATGACCTCATCCGCCAGCTCGTAGTCTCTTTCATCTGCAAATTTCGGAAAAATTCTTCCTTTCGCTTTCCTAACGTCAAGCAGTTCTTTTGGCAGCATTTTTACGCCTCCTTGCCGTGTTCACTTCTCCTGTCCCTCGTGAAATCAACTCGTAAAGTACCGCCTCCTTTTTCCCTTTCGAGGGTCTGAGAATTCTCCCAAGCCTCTGGATGTATTCCCTTGCACTCCCGCTACCGCTCATTATTACTCCCACATTTGCGTCAGGCACATCAATCCCTTCATCAAGAACCTGACTGCTCACAATAGCCCTGAACCTACCAGTTTTGAACCCCTCCAGTATCTCCTCCCTCTCATCTCTCCCAGTTCGGTGAGTTATTGCAGGAATCAGGAAAACCTTGGAAATCCGGTAAACAAGCTCGTTGTGGCGGGTGAAGATTATGATCTTGTCCTTTCTGTGCCTGTCAAGTATTTCCCTCAGCTTCCGAATTTTGTTTTTGGAGTTGAAGGCTATCTTTCTCGCTCCCTCCCACGCCCTCAAAGCTTCGTAAGCCCTCTCGTCGTAGCCTGAAGCCATAACTATTTTGTTAAAATCCTCTGACCTTCTCAGCATTATTCCCTTTGCTCTGAGATAGCCTTTGAAAATCTTCTCCCTTTTCTCGTACTCTTTCTTTTCCTCATCAGTAAGAGGGACAAAAATGCGCTTTATCGTGTAGCTGGCAAGATGCTTTCCGGCCAGATGGTCGGGAAGGAGCTCAAAGACCTTCCCGCCAACAACCTCCTTGAGAATCTCATGCCTCCCGTCATCCCTCTCGAATGTTGCCGTCAGCCCGAGCCTAAATGGTGCAGCAGACATCTGGGCTGTCTGCACATACGACTCAGCAGGAAGGTGGTGCACCTCGTCAAAAACGAGGAGCATGAATTTGTTGCCAAGTTTTTCCGCATTTACATAAGCCGAATCGTAGGTTGCAACGGTCAGCGGCTTCAACTCCTTCTCTCTCCCGCTGAACTCTCCCACGTTCTCCTCACCAAAAATTCTCAGCTTATCCTTCCACTGCTCAACGAGAGCCAAAGTGGGAACAACAATCAGTGTTGGTGCAGAGAGCTCGTTGATGGCTGCCATTGCAACGTGAGTTTTTCCAGAACCGGTTGGAAGGACTACACAACCTCTTTTGTCGATTAGCCACCTCTCCAGTGCCTTCTCTTGATAATCCCTTAGACTGATTTCAGCGTCAAAATAGGGCGTGGGGATTGGGTCTAAAGCGTTATCGATGAAATCAATACCGTTGCGCTCCAAATACTCAATTATGTCTCTATACCTGTATGCAAGAGCCCTATAAGTTCCGCTTCGGGAGTCAAATTTAGCGTGGGGAACATGAACATTGCCTTTAATAACAATTGTCCCTTTGTCATAATATATTTCAGCAATCATTTATTCATCTTCGATTTACAAGCCTTAAGCTTTGCTGGCATGGGAATAACAATTTACTACCTTCACAAACGTTTCAATTTTCACAGCAGGATAACATGTAGTTTCCTAAAATTATTTCCTGCCATCGAACCACCTCCAGCAGTAACCCAAA
>NZ_JACDNT010000033.1 GCF_017656475.1 Archaeoglobus sp. | reverse complement strand
ATGAAGCTGGAAAAGCAACCCTTCGGCTACTGGCCAAATGGAGAACCTATTGAGGGGTAAATTTTTCTCATTTTTATTGACTTCTGACATTTTCTCACTTTTACAATAAAATTCTGTCGCCTGAAGATGGATCAAAGATGCACATTTTCATTTCTTCCTACTTATATAACTGGATTTCCTGTAATTGTTAAAGAAGAGGGGAGGTGATGCAAAGTGAGAAAAATACTGGTAGGACTGCTGGTTCTGGTGGTTGTAGGAGTCGCATCGGCAGGTGCAGTAGGACACCAGCAGCCTGAATTGCCAAAGCTGGAAATAAACGAAGATAACTTCGAGGAAGTGAAGGAAAGGATTCTCAGCGAAATTGAGATGAAAATAAGCAAACTCCAAACGCTGAAGGAGAAGGTTGAGAGTGCGAACTCAGCAGACGAACTGAAGAGTATTATGGAAGAGCAAGCGTTGGAAAGAGCTAAAGAAATGTCACTGAAACAAATTGAGAGAGCCATTGAGAGGCTTGAGAAAGACAACAATACCGATGCAGTCAGCAAGCTCGAATCCCTGAAGGAAGAAGTTAGTCAAGCAACAAGCATGGAGGAACTGAGAGAAGTAATGGAAAACGTCAGAGAGATCTTGGAGGATTCGGGAGTCCATCCACATAAGCCGATTGCGGGTCTTAGGCCTAATGGTGAAGTTTAATAATTCTAATTTATTAATTTTTTTGGGGGTGTTGAAATGAGAAGGGAAATTTTTGCACTCATGCTGATAGCCGGAATTTTTCTTGTAGGATGTACAGCGAACGATGAATTGAGGGAACGCGCAAAATACCAACCTGCTAGTGGAAATCCTGCTGATAAAGAGATATCCGACAATGAAAGCAGAGCACCAACACCACAGCCAGTTAACTCGACTCAACCGCCACTACCATTGGATGATCTTGAAAAGGGCAAAAAAGCAGTTTTGGAAATTCTAAATCGAACGATTGATGTGCTTAAGAGGGAGGGTGTGGATGCTGATGCAATTTCAAGACTTGAGTCTTTAAAGGAGGAGGCAAGTAATTCGGCAAGTTTGGAGGAACTGAGAAAGATTATGGAAGAAATACGAGAAATCGTGGGAGATGAAAGACCATCTTTGCCCAGAGGTTGAAGCAAGAGTTAACCTATCAAGGTGGTGAAAATGAAGGTTAAGGAAATTAGCTCTGGATGTGTTCGTGGAAATGAAACCATAAGGTTATTAAGAAACTCTATCGCCGTGCTTCGCCATGATGTTATGAATGCCCTAACTTCGTCTCTATTGTATCTTGAGATGTATGGGGAAACGCGGAATGAAGAGCATTTGGAAAAAGCCAAAGCTTCGATACATAGGGCAATATTCTCCGTTAAAAACTCCAAATTGCTCGAAGAATTTGCGATTGAAGGTGAACGGAAATACTTCAAGGTCGAAAAAATAGTAAAGGAAGTGGCTAAATATTTTGATATACCGATTACAGTAAAGGGAGAGTGCCAAATTTTCGCTAATGGGGGTGTTTTCAGCACTATTTTCGGAAATCTTTTTCAGAATGCTGTGTGGCACTCTGGTACTGATAGAATTGACGTGAGAATAGAGAGAGGACGAGGAAAGTGCTTCATACGCGTCATAGACTACGGAAAGGGCATATCTGATGATATAAAAAACAAAATTTTTAGCTCAGGATTTAAAGGTGAAGGTTCGACGGGTACAGGACAAGGACTCCATATCGTTAAAGAGCTTGTAAAAAGCTTAGGGGGAAAAATCTGGGTGGAAGATAACGAGCCACGAGGGACTGTTTTCGTTATGGAATTTCCGCGAAGATTTTTTATTGACTTTTGATTTTTTAGAACTACCTTTCCCCCCGTTTTTATTCAGTGAACAATGACAGAAATGGACTTAAGATATACATCTGTATTTCTTCGAAATTAAATATCACGGGCTTTACAACTAAAGTATGAGGTTAAAACTGATAATCGTAGGCTTAACAGCTTTGCTCCTCTGTCAAACAGCCATGGCAGAGGATAACAGCAGCATAGCTATTCAGAGTTTGACAGTCGAGCCGCAGAGCCTTTTTGTTGGGGATTCAGCAATTGTCACTGTGACTTTATATAACCCGCTTGAAAGCGCTGTGAAGGTTACATCTTTCAGAGTTCAGAGTTATGGCGTTTCCTATAACTCCTTCGATCTTGGCTACATACCACCTCAATCCACACACACACATTTAGCTTCGCAGTTAAAGCAGAAAAAGAGGGGGTGCATAACGTTGAGGTCGCATTTTACACAGAAAGCGGTGCAGTGAGAAGTTACTTCACGCTTTTCGTAGAAGAAAGAATGCCTGAACTCTCATTAAGCAAGAATGTGAAAATTGGAGAAGTCAACAGCCTCAGCCTCATCATATCGTCCCCGGTGGAGATAGAGAACGTTGTCATCGACCCTCTTTTCGAATCTGAGCCGGATAAAATCGTTCTTTCATCGGTTTCAGGGACAGCAGAGGTGCCAATCAGATTTTATGGAGAACAGTGTGACTACGAATTTAGAATTTCATTCTACAGTGGTAATAACTATCATAGCTACAGCGTCAAACTCACCCCAGCTTTCCAGGATGGAAACGATCTCGTTGTAAATGTCTCAGTACCCCAGACCTCAGCCTTCCTATACGACGTAGTTGATATCCCAGTCACGATCTCGAACTTGAGAGATGAGGCTGTTAATAATATCAAAATTTTAGCTTCATCAAACAACGGAATAACTTTGCTCTCGAGTGACGAAATCGCAAAATTGGAGAGCGGTTACAGTTCTAAAGTCACTCTGTTCTACTCTCCAGAAAAAAGTGGGAAGGATGAGATAACTCTGATAATCAGCTACAGGGATGAGTTCGGAAACGAAGTGGAGCTGAATAAGTCCATAACCATTAATGTTCAGAATATTCCAGCAGTTGACGTTTCTGGCGTTGAGATCGAAACCAAAAGCGTATCTGTAGGATCGGTGCAGCCAAGAGGAATGCTCGGTCCACCAACAAGCTCAACCACATCAAGACTGGAGATAACCGTAAGCGGAGATGTGGTAAACAGAGGATCAAGCTATGCCAAGAACGTTATAGTTTACCTTGACTTCGGAAATGACAGGGAGGAGTACTTCATCGGGGAGATAGAGCCTTCAGATTCGGACAGCTTCAGTATTCCAGCGAGTGGGAGCGAAAGGAGTGCCACGGTGGTGGTAGAGTGGACCAATGAAATTGGTGAAGTTCACAGCATCACGAAGAGCTACGAGCTCAATCCAATAGAAACAGCAACTGAAATGCCACCCAGGCAGCAGGGTATTGTCACTCCCACCAACCTTGTCATTGTTACAGCAGTAACAGCAATCGGTGTTTTTGCAATATACCGAAAGAGGAGGAAAAGGAAGAATGAAGGTAGTAGAACTGGTTGATGTCTATAAAATCTACAAAACAGAGTACTACGAGGTAAAAGCGCTCGAATGTGTAAACATGGCTGTCAAAGAAGGAGAGTTCGTAGCTATAATGGGACCATCGGGCAGTGGAAAATCAACTCTGCTCAATATAATCGGCTGTCTCGACAAACCAACGAGAGGTGAGGTGATTATAAACGGCGTTGAGACATCAATACTCAGCGACAGAGAACTCACTGAGCTTCGTAGAGATACAATAGGCTTCATCTTCCAGCAGTACAACCTCATCCCCACATTAACCGCTCTTGAGAACGTTGAACTCCCGATGGTGTTCAGGGGTTTAAGCAAAGCAGAAAGGGAGGCTAGAGCAAGAGAGTTGCTCAAAATTGTTGGAATAGAGGAGCTGGCAAACAGGATGCCGAGAGAAATGAGCGGTGGTCAGCAGCAGAGGGTTGCGATTGCGAGAGCTCTGGCGAATAATCCGTCCATTTTACTTTGCGATGAACCTACAGGAAACCTCGACACAAGAAGTGGGAGGCAGATTATGGACATATTGAAGAAACTCAACGAGGAAGAGAGGGTTACTGTTGTTCTTGTTACCCACGATCCGTCACTTGCCGATTATGTGGACAGGGTGGTAAGGATTAGGGATGGAAAGGTGGTGGAGGATGTATTTTGAGCTGGCAAGGAGGAACCTGGAAAGGGCAAGAGCTAGGAGCATTCTTGCAGTAGTGGGGATTGTAATCGGAGTTATGGCCATCGCATCTATTGGCATCTTCGGCAACACGATGAAACAAACTGTTCTTGAGAGGTTTCAGGATGAAGCTGACACGATTCTCATTCTGCCAAGATATACCGAAGGCTACTCTGGAATTGACGAGGATGATGTCGAACTGATTGAAAAAGTAAACTACATAGATTACGCAATTGCGCTGAAGGATGAAAGAGGAGAAGTGGAATATAAAGACAATAAGGCTTTTATAAACATTTATGGGGTAAAAGATGAAGATGATTTGAAGAAACTCTACAATGTCTATGAAGGGAGCATAAAGCTTAAAGGAACTGCCGTCATTGGTTACAGAGTTGCCGAGGATTTTGGAGTGGAAGTTGGAGATAAAGTTTCCATAGAAGATAAGAATTTCAAGGTTGCCGGGGTTCTCGAAGAACAGGGTATGAAAGCTGGAATAAGCCCGGATATGGCCGTTTTCATTTCAATGGATGATTTCGACAATCTCTACGACCAGGAGGGATACAGTTTAGTTGTTATAGAGGCGGAAAGCATTGCTTATGTTGATACGATTGAAGAGAGCATAGACAGTCTTATCAACAAAAAAGATGAAAAGGTCGAAATCAGGGACTTCCAGTCACTGATAGAAAGTGTAGAAGAGAGTATGAACTCGATGACACAATTTCTGATGGCGATAGCAGCAATTTCCCTACTTGTTGCAGGGGTAAGTATTTTGAACATCATGTTAATGTCAACATTCGAAAGGACGAAGGAGATTGGAGTTATGAGAGCTATCGGTGCATTCAAAGAGACTATCGTGCTGATATTTCTTATGGAGGCCACCATACTTGGAGTTGTTGGAAGCGTAGTAGGGGCAGTTCTTAGTTTAGCCGGAGGATACTACATAATCTCAATGATGGGTTTCTCGACCGCATACATTCTCCACCTCTCATCAGCCTTTTACATCAGTGAGGGATTTGTTGTTGGCACTGTTACAGCAATTGCAAGTGGGCTTTATCCCGCTTGGAGGGCTTCAAGGCTTGAGCCGATTGAGGCTTTAAGGTACGAATGACTTTTAAGTTTCAGGTCAAAATCTCAGGCAGATGAAATTCAAGATAAAGGCAACACTGGACAGGATGCGCGTTGGAGTGGTCAAAACGAGTCATGGAAGCTTTAAAACTCCAGTTTTCATCCCTGTAGCCACTCTCGGAGCCATCAGGGGGTTGGACAACAGGGATTTGAAAGATATGGGTGTTGAGGTAATTCTGGCAAACACATACCATCTACACTTAAGGCCGGGGGATGAGCTTATCAGGGAACTTGGAGGGTTGCACAAATTCATGAACTTTGATGGGCCCATTGTCACTGACTCAGGCGGTTTTCAGGCATTCTCCCTTGGCTACGGACTTGAGCATGGGGTTGGAAAGATTGCAAACAACATCTTCCTTGAGGGATTGAAGGAGGAGAAGCTCAAGGAGGTGGAGAGAGGGAAGTTTGCCTTTGTAAATGATAGAGGAGTCAGGTTTAAGGACCCCAAATCTGGAAGAATCGTGGAGCTAACACCAAAAAAGTCCATGGAAATCCAGTCCAACCTCGGGTCGGACATAATCTTTGCCTTCGACGAGTGCACATCTCCACTCTCTGACAGAAAATACACAGAGAAAGCTCTTGAAAGAACGCATCGCTGGGCTGAAGAATGCTTGGAATATTACGACAAAAGACAGGCTTTATTCGGAGTTGTGCAGGGTGGAGAGTACAGAGATTTGAGGGAGAAGTCGGCAAAGTTCATGGCTGAGAGGGATTTTGCCGGCTATGGCATTGGAGGGTCGTTGGGAAAAAGCAAGCAGGACATGCTCAACATTCTCGACTGGGTCATCCCCCTTCTTCCAGAGGAGAAGCCAAGACACCTTCTCGGCATAGGTGCTGTTGAAGATTTGTTCAACTGCACGGAAAAGGGAGTTGACATGTTCGACTGCGTGGCTCCAGCGCGATGGGCGAGAAGAGGACACCTCTACGTCAGCCCGGCTGAAGGGGGGAATGTCAAGAACAAATTCAGAATACACATCAAGAATTCAGCCTTCACGAGAGATACGAGGCCAGTGGACAGAACTTGCGACTGCCTCGTATGCCAGAACTACTCCAGAGCGTATTTAAGGCACCTTTACAAAGCAAACGAGCTGCTTTACTTCCGCCTCGCCACTTACCACAACCTCTACTTTATCCTCAAACTGATGGAGAAGATAAGGAATTCTATAATCGAAGGGACTTTTTACGAACTTAAAAAAGAGTGGTTGGGAGAATCACATGGGCAATGTTTTTCCTGCCTACATTCACGGTCAGGTTAATACTAAAAAATATCGCTCATTTGTTTTAATAATGATAATTTAGAACAAATGCGTCAACTCTGAAAGCTCTTAGCGTAGAAAATTTAATATAACCCAATACTTTTTCTCATCACAAAAAACAAAAGGGGGTCGAGAAAAATGGCAGAGAATTCGGTGTTTGTTGGGAACAAGCCTGTGATGAATTACGTGCTGGCTGTGTTGACGCAGTTCAACAGTGGAGCGACGGAAGTTTCGATTAAGGCGAGAGGTAGGGCGATTAGCAGAGCAGTGGATGTTGCAGAGATTGTCAGAAAGCGCTTCCTGCCAGATGTTGATGTGAAGGACATTAAAATCTCAACTGAGCAGATTGAGGGCGAGCAGGGAACCGCAAACGTTTCGGCTATCGAGATAACTCTCGCCAAGAAGTAACTTTTTCCTCTTTTTCATGTTTAAAATTTTTGCACATGGTCATAAAAATATCAGGGCAACTCACAGAACCACTTTTGAAATAACGAAGAGCGAGCACTTAACACCAAGAGGAGATTGCATCATTGGTGTTGGGGCAGACAAAACTCTTGTAGATTTGCCTGAAGACCTGAAGGCTCTTTTGAAAGCGGGGCATTTTTTCGAAGTTGAACTTTCCCTCCCCGACTACGGCATTTCGGAGATGGTTATTGGAAAGGGAGATAGCAACCTCACTTTAAATCACCCAGAGGACATCGTGGTAAGGAAGAGTACCTACACCTGCCCCAGAACACTTCTCGTTAGGGCAAACAAGGCAGCATGCGACTTAAACAGGGAAATGGTAGAGTATTTAAAAGAAAAAAATACGGAACTTGTTTTCACGCTTCGGCCTTTGAAGGCTGCGGAAACGCGAGACTGAACAGCACAAAGACTGCAACCGACACAACCAATCCCGGCACGACCGGGTAAATCCAGTAGACCTTGTAGTAGTAGAAGTACCAGAGAATGCTCGCAATCACTGCAGCTACCATTGAGGCTGAGATGGCTGCAGAGTTTGGCCTTTCACTGTAAAGGCAGGCTATTAGTGGAACGAGGAATGCAGAGGTTATTACTGAGAAGCTCACTCCTACAATCTCAACGATAACTCCCATGGGCTTAACCGCAAAAACCACCGGTACTGCAGCGAATATGAAGACCGCTACCCTCGTCAGGTTTAATGCTGTTTTTTCCTCAAGGCTTTTCACGTTCTGCACCAAATCTCTTACAAAGGCTGTCGCTACCAAGTGGATAAGGGAGTTTATGGTCGACATTGCCGCTGCGATTATTGCTGTGAGGAGCAAAGCATTGATTCCGGCTGGAAACAGCTTCATTGCGATAAAGGGCACTACCAAATCCGTATCTTTAAGGAAAGCCGTGATGTCATCAGTGTATTTCGGAATTACAACCCAGCCGAATGGTCCGATACTGAAAACGCAGATTGCAAAAATTCCTATAATCAGCGGTGTCAGGATCATCCCGTTTGCAATAACCCTGCTGTCCCTCGCCGCAACGAATCTAACAACAAGCTGCGGGCTAGCGAGCTGAGCGACGCTTATGGCGAAAGTCAGGCTCAGGACGAACGGGACGATCATTCCGGCCTTCAGTATCGGTGGAGGGCCGACTTTACTAATCTCAAAGAGCGCCTTTCCACTCATCCCTCCGAATATTTTCGCGTTGCTCAAGGCCTCAATTGCAGAACTTAAACCACCAAGCGAGTAAATGAGTGTTAGAAAGAGGGCAACACCACCAATGAGCACAATTATGCCCTGAATGAGGTCTGTCATCACCACTGCCCTGAAACCGCCAATTGCGGTGTAAATCATCACGATTAAGGCCGTAATCACGAGTCCGGTGGTGTAGTCCATTGAAAGCATGACCTGAAGCAGATTTCCAGCTCCCTTATATATTGAGACCATGTAGAGTTCGAAAAATACGATCATCACAAGAGCAGCAACAACCTGGCTTAAAACTCCCGCCCTTTTTCTGAAGAGCTCTGGAATAGTTATTGCTCCGTATTCATCCGCAACCTTCTTCATCGGAGGTGCTATAACCATCCATGCCAGTATTGCGAACAGTATGTGGAAGAATGTCAGAAAAGCCGACCACTGAAATCCAAGCAGGAATCCAGTTCCTCCCCCGCCAAGAAACGCTGCTGTGCTGAAATACGTGGCGAAGAAGGAGAAGCTCACCACAAGCGTTCCGAGCTTCTTGCCGGCGAGGTAATAATCGAGCAAACCCTTGGTCTTCCTGTATTCGTAAACACCAATGAGTATAACCAATGCAAGGTAACCAACAAGTACACTCTCGATGATCATTCCACTCTCCTCGCCTTTAACAGTGCAGCAGCGAATCCAAAAATCATAAGGCCAATAGATGCAGCATAAACAACCGTAATTACCACTTTATCACCCCCTGAAAAGCCTTTTAGCCTTACCCTCAAACCTCTCAAGCGATCCGGGCTGCATAACCTCAACTCTCGGACTGAATCCCAAAAACTCCTTAATGTCTTTCGCAACTTTCCCTGCAAGCCCGTTCTCACCCTCGAAAATTACCCTTATCCCGTTACCTACCTCAATTCTGTAGTGCCTAACGCCGTATGAGGCAAGAATCTGCTCGACATCACTCGGATAGAACTTGACACCCTTGTAAATCACCATGTCATCAGTTCTACCCCTTATCCGCTTTATCGTCATGTGCTCAATTCCGCATTCACACTTTTCCCTCGAAACGACAGCAGAAATCTCACCGCTGCGGTACCTTATGAGGGGCATTGCCTCCCTGTTGAGGGATGTATAGACGATCTCTCCTTCTTCTCCGTCCTCAACAACCTCTCCTGTCTCAGGGTCGATTATTTCGACGATGTAGTTGTCCTCCCAGATATGCAGACCATTACGGTGGGGACACTCGAAGCCTACTGTTCCAACACCCCCCATTTCTGTTAAGCCGGGGATGTCGTAAGCTCTGCAGTCAAAGGTTTTCTCAATCTGTCTCCTCATCTCCTCGCTCCATGGCTCGGCACCAAGCAGCATTTTCTCAACTGGAAGCTCTGCTGGACTGTATCCCATTTCCTCCGCAACCTCGGCAATTCTCAAAGGATAGCTCGCAGTCGCACACAGGACAGTTGTGCCGAAGTCAACCATGAACCTGACCTGGTTTCTGGTGTTTCCAGCTCCGATGGGTATTACGAAGGCGTTTATCGCGTCTGCAGCAAAATGGAATCCAAAGCCTCCATTCCACAGACCGAAGGCTGGAGTGATCTGAATCACATCTTTAGACGTTATTCCTGCAAGGTGAAAATCTCTCAGAAGCATCTCCTTCCACTGCTCTACATCATGGCGAGTGTAGGGGATAATTACAGGCTGTCCCGTCGTTCCACCACTCATTTGAATCCTCACTATCTTATCCTTGGGAACGCACGCCATTTTAAGTGGGTAAGCATCCCGGAGGTGCTGTTTTGTTGTTAAGGGAAGCTTGCTTACGTCCTCCGGACCTTTTATGGAGTCAATATCGATGCCGTTATCCTTGAAAAGTCTTCTGTAAAAAGGAGAATTATCGTAAACGTACTTTAGAATGCTTCTGAACCTTTTTCGCTTGATTTCTTCAATCTTACTTCGCGGGAGGTATATACCTTTTTCAACCTCTGTCATGTTGGTAAAGAAGGAGTCGTTGATTTAAAAGTCTTTCCCTTAATTTGGATTAGAACTTCTTTTGTAGGATTATTCACAAAATGCGGGAAAACTGCTTTAATCATGGAAATTTGAGAAATCCAGAAACTTACACTGAACAACCGTAAAATTCATAAGACTGCTGCTAAACCACATCTTGGAGGGCTCGTGGTCTAGGGGTTATGACGTCGCCTTGACGAGGCGAAGGTCGAGGGTTCAAATCCCTCCGAGCCCATTCTTTTTCCAAAAACTAAAATCTCAAAGGGTTGTTCAGTCCTGAGAGAGTCCAGAAGCTTGTTGATAGTCTCAGAAAAGCGGTAATTAAAGTTTTCTCTTAGAAATATATAATTCTCTTTTGAAATTCTGATGTGTAAATCAACCCTTCTGCGGTTGTTTTTCGCCGAAATCTCCTTTCTGAAAGTTGATTCAGAGTATGTTCCAGATTGTTCCATGTGGAACATAGGGCGTGGAGTGCATATAACCATAGGAAAATTTAGCGTTGAATGTTCCGAAAGGAGAAGAATTCAGGAAAGTAAGAAAAAACGTAGAGATGAAGTTCAATAAACATGAGATGCGGATGGATCAGAGGAAACGGCTTTGCCTTAAACCTTCCATTTTGAAGGTCATCAATCAACCCCTACCTTGTAAGGATGTTCCAAGGGCGTTATGTAAGAAGAAGAGAAAATGAACTTTGTTGCTGCAAAGTTTGTGTGTGCATCACGAAGGAACAGGAGTATAACACCACCAAAAGAAGCTCTCAGAGATATTATCAGAGGTTCAAATACTGCAAGTTGGTTGCCAAGATGCATAAACTCTTTATTATATCTATACCTATATTTTGCAAATCGGTTACCAAGTTACCAAACTTGGTTACCAAGTAACCAACTTGCAAAAATTTCCCTAAAAACATGCAAGTTGGTAACCAAAACGCATTTTTTGGTGAAGTAAGGTGGAAGATTCTAAATGCCTCAAAAAGAGAAAAAATACATCCATGTGGATGCTGAAGTATTAGAAGCTTTCAAGAATCGTGTATTTGCCAAATACAGAACTCTCCATAAATATCTTGGTGAAGAATTATCAAGAGCAATGGCTGAATATCTTAAAGACTCACGGAATGCACACACAAAGTTTGCAACACATACTTTCAAAACTAAGCAAAAAGCATCTTTCGCTCTTTATGTGGTTGTTTAAACCCAGAGGGATGCGCATTAATCAGAATTGCAAGGTAGAAGGAAAGTATGTTAAAAACTTAGTTGATCACCTCTTGCCGAAGGATCTCTAAAGATGGTCCCTCTCGGTTATCACCATGGTGTTTTAGGGGGGGATTGATGGGAGGATGAAGAGTGATTAAAGAGGATTATTGGTGATCACCAGGGGATTGATAAGGGGATATGGGGGATAAAAGGAGATTGATAAGGGTGATTCCTTGGTGACAAAAGTTGATTTATCGCTGATAGAGTTGATCACTGTTGATTTAAGGTTGATTGGCTTTGATTTGGTAGCGATTTAGTTGTTGAATAGAGTTGATTTAACGTTGATTTGGGTTGATCTCCTGTTGATTGACTTGTTGATTGAGTGTTGATAGGGGTTGATTGAGAGGGTGATAGAAAGTTGATTCAGATTGATTCGCAGTTGATGAGTGTTGATTGATTTGTTGATTGAGGTTGATTTCGCTCTAAATCGGTTCAACTGCAAATCAACAATGGGGGATTGATCAACAAAATCTGGGATTACTAGAACTAACCAGTAAAACTTCTCAGAAAACTAAAAATAATTGATTGAATTACACCATTTAATGACTCTTGCTGATTACATTGATATTGAGACAACAAGAGATGAGCTGATAAGAGCCTGCAAGCAGGCTGCTGATCTGATAAGAACAAGAGTTGATTACAAATACATTCTCGTTCTCCTTTTCCTGAAAAGGTTAAGCGATGAGTGGAAGAGAGAGTACAACGAAGCCCTGAAAACTCTTCTCGATAAGGGATTAAGCAGGGAGGAAGCTGAGAAGCTTGCAAAGGATAAATCCTTCCACAGGTTTGAGTATCCTGAGAAATATACTTGGGAAGAGTTGAGAAAGAACATTAACGAGTTGCCTGTTAAGCTTTCCGAAGCTTTAAAGCTCCTTGCTGAGAAAAATCCTGAACTGCAGGGAGTTGTTGACAGGCTCGATTTTCTTGAGTTTACTAGGCATAGGGATAACTTTGACATTCTTGTCCAGCTTTTCGAGCTTTTCAGTGGGCTCAACTTGGGAAGAACGAGCGATAGCATTCTTGGCGATGCTTATGAGTGGATAATAGGTTATTTTGCTCCACAAAAAGCAAAGGAGGGAGAGGTTTTCACTCCATCTGAGGTTGTTGAGCTTATTGCTAAAATTGTGGATCCTAAGCCGATGGATAGCGTTTACGATCCCGCCGCTGGCTATGCGAGGATGCTAATCAGAGCGTACGATTACGTGAAGCAGAAGTATGGAGAGGAAGAGGCAAAGAAGCTGTTTCTTTATGGTCAGGAAGTCAATCCCACAACCTACGCTATAGCGAAGATGAATGCGATAGTTCACGGTATAAAAGACATTAAGCTTGAAGTTGGAGATACGCTAAAGAATCCGAGATTTAAGGAAGGAGAGACTTTCAGGAAGTTTGATATCGTTATAGCTAATCCACCATGGAATCAGGATGGCTATGGAGAGGAGGAGTTGAAGAAGGCGGAATTCTACGATGATAGGTTTAAGTATGGCTTCACTCCCAAGCAATCAGCCGATTGGGCGTGGATTCAGCATATGCTCGCTTCTGCAAAGAAAAAGGTTGGGGTTGTAATAGATAACGGATGCCTTTTCAGAGGTGGCAAGGAGAAGCAGATAAGGAAGGCTGTGATTGAGGACGATCTGATTGAGTGTGTAATACTGCTGCCAGAGAAGTTGTTCTACAATACTGGAGCTCCCGGAGCGATCATAATTTTCAACAAACAGAAACCTGAAGAGAGGAAAGGTAGGATTCTGTTCATAAATGCAAGCAATGAATTTGAAAAGCATCCTGAAGTTAGAAAGCTGAATCGTCTGGGAGAGAAGCATATTGAGAAAATCGTGAATGCATACAGGGAGTTTAAGGATGGGGATGGGTTCTGCAGGGTTGTTTCTCTTGATGAGATTAAGGAGAATGACTACAACCTGAATGTTACGCTCTACGTATTTCCGCAGGAGGAGGTTGAGGTGATTGATGTTGCTAAGGAGTGGAGAGAGTTGAAAGCTATTGAGAAAGAAATTGAAAAGATTGAAGGGAAAATACAATCATACTTGAACGAGATATATGAAGCGTAAAACAAAAAGAGTGCAAACAAGACAAAGGAATTTGTTAAAAGGCAGATTATTTGAACTAGTTATAACCCAGCTTCTTCAAAAGGCCGGTTTTGAAGTGGATAGAGATAAAATTGACATCCCTCAACTAACAAAAACTAAGAAAAAACTACATGGGAGAGGTAGCACTTTTGCACCTGATGTTGTTGGTATATACAGATTTCCAATTCCTTTTGTTTACCCTATACTGCTGATTGGAGAATGCAAATATTATTCTAAAAATATTATTCTAAAAAGGTAAAAGTTAACGATGTTAGAGCTTTTTTAGGGGCATACATTGATGTTTCTCAATATCCGCGAATAGATACAAAATCAAAATCACTCACGAAATATGAGCAAATATTCTACGCTGATCGGTATTTGTATGCTCCAGTAATGTTTTCTTCGAAAGGTTACGCGAAAAACGCTCAGGCACTGATGTATGTGCATGGAATCTACTTCATATCTTACGAGAACTCGGAGGTAATAAATAAGATCGTAAAGAGAATAGAATCACTCCTTAAAACCATAAAATTCGGAGAAATACCTAATGAGTACCTAAACCTTAGAGATCTTAAAATGCTGTATTCGTTACCTGAAAAATTCAGGAAAAAGAACTTTCTTGAGAGGTTGAAAAAGCTTGAAGAGCTTGTTGAAGCCACAGAATCTTATGTAGGTGTTTTAGATAGATTTTGGGTAATCCATTTTCTGACAAATAAGAAACTTAAGCCAAGATTAAAACCTTTAAAGGCTCATGCTTTCCTTTGTGGAGAGAACATGATACAATTAAGGTACTCTCCCTCCAAAAGGGGTAGAATTATTGGTTCATTTTCATTGCCAACTTCATTTTTGAAGGAGTATATTAAATACTCGAACAAGAGAAATAAGAAAGTTCTAAGTGAGTTAATACTTTATATAAATGCCAATGACTATATCTACCCTCTGTATATTGAAATCGACCAAAAAAGTGTTGAAAAATTGATCCAACAGCTTTTTGACGAGATGAAAGATGGTCGAGGTGAAGTTGGATGATTGAGGGTATCATCCAACTTATAAGTATAGGAGGTGGATTAGCTGGTTATACTTCGGTAGCATACTTACTTTGGAGAAAATTAAAACGAAGAGTGCAGATTTTTGATGCAACAGGCGTGTACGAACTCCAGAATATAAGGGATGCTCCTTCAAAAAACCTAATTACTACAGTAGAAGTGACGTTCTTCAACGATAGTGAAAGTGAAAAAGTTTCAATCACAGATATTGTTGGAGCTCTGAGATACGATAAAACAAAGTATAAAGCTAACCTTGAACTAATTGCAAAATTCTCTGATGGAAGACCATACATTGTCGAAAAGCCAGTAGATCACAAAGAGTTGCCTATTACACTTCATCCGAAGGAATCGATCAGATTAAGTCTCAGATTCAGTTTCTCAAATGTTTTTCCAGAATTTTTAGAGAGAGTTGGACTTGCGAGATTTAAAGGGTTCATAGACGGTCTGCCTCTGTATGAAATTTCTGAGATAGAGAACATAAAATATCGGGAGCATCTACCAATTCTAATGCAAATTACAGCACATATCGACGGAAGAAAATTAGTTAAAGGCTATGCTACATTATTTGAAAAAGGCGGTTTGTTCAAACCAGAAGAGTACGAAGGAACTTTGAGCGTCCACGAAATCAATAAAATAGGGCTAGAATTTACTGAAAAAGTTTAGGAGGTTTAAATATTGAGTCACAAAGAAACACCAATCGGTAGAATTCCAGAGGATTGGGAGGTTGTAAGGCTAACGGACTATGTTAATATACTCAAAGGCTTTGCATTTAGTTCAAAATTCTTCAATGAACATTATGAAGGTCTACCGATTATAAGAATTAGAGATTTGGGCAAAAACGCAACAGAAGCATACTATTCCGGACCATATGATCCGGCATATATCGTAGAAAAAGGCGAGTTGTTGATAAGTATGGATGGAGAGTTTGATATATATCTATGGAATGGACCAAGAGGTTTATTGAATCAAAGAGTTTGTAAAATCTGGTCAAAAGATGTATCGAAATTAGACAACATCTTCCTCTATTACGCGCTAAAAAAACCACTTAAGCTTATCGAGGTGCAAACAAGCCAAACAACTGTTAAGCATCTTCTCGATAAAGATTTTCAAAGAATAAAAATCCCGCTCCCACCTCTCCCAGAACAACGCAAAATAGCAGAAATCCTCTCAACTGTGGATAAAGCAATAGAGAAGGTTGATGAAGCCATAGTGAAGACTGAGAGGCTGAAGAAGGGGCTGATGCAGGAGCTCCTTACAAAGGGGATTGGGCATACTGAGTTCAAGGATACGGAGATTGGCAGGATTCCGAAGGAGTGGGAGGTTGTTAGGCTTGGTGACATTTGTGAGGCTGTAGGTGGTGGGACTCCTTCAAAAAAGCGGTTAGAATTTTGGAACGGCACAATACCTTGGATCTCACCTAAAGATATGCAAACTGAAGAAATCTATGATTCACAAGACCATATTACAGAGGAAGCGGTAAAAGAGAGTTCGACTAGACTCATTCAGCCTAATTCAGTATTGGTGGTTTTCCGCTCAGGAATTTTAGCAAAAAAAGTACCTATTGCAGTAAATAGAGTACCTGTTGCGATAAATCAGGATTTGAAGGCACTAACCCCAAAGAGTAATATGGAACCCAACTTTTTAGCTTACTGTCTAAAAGCATTTGAACCAGCTATCCTGAAATGTGTAAAGAGGGGATCTACTGTTCACAGTATCATCCCAGAACGCTTTTTTAATTTAAAAATCCCCCTCCCACCCCTCGAAGAACAGCAAAAAATCGCAGAAATCCTTTCAACTGTTGATAAAAAACTCGAACTTGAAAGAAAACGCAAGGAGAATCTTGAGAGGATTAAGAAGGGTTTGATGAATGATTTGCTTACTGGGAGGAGGAGGGTTAAGATTTAATGGATGAGGATTTGAAGCGGATCTTGGATGTAGTTGAAAAATCACCCGAAAAATTTGAAAACCTGAACCTCATATTCAAAGTTGACGCTATTGATCAAAGTGTTTAATGACCAAACTTCTGGAGGTTATTATTTATTAATTCAATCCCCATTCTAACTAAAATTGCTTGTAAACCCTCCCCCTAACATCAACATTCACGATAACTATTATCGAATCGGCTTCGTAAACTTTGAAAAGCGCTCTATAGCTTCCAATTCTCATTCTATATAGATTCTCACCAATTTTAATAATATTACGAACGTTTGGGAAGTTTTTAAGCTCTTTAAGCCTCTCTTCTATTTTTTCAGAATGAGGGAATTTATCGAGCTTCTTCTTGGCCTTCGGAAGTATGTAAAGTTCGTAAGTCATAACTTAATTAGCTTCTCAAACTCTTTTTTGGATATAATTTCATCCGCTTCTTTTATTAGTTGAACTTCCTCATCTGTGAGAATTAGATCCTCAAGCAATTCGAGTATTCTGTCAATCTTGCTTTCAAGTCTTTCAATTCTCTCAAGAAGTTCAGATGCCATAATACATATTTGCAGCGAATTTAAAAGCTTTTTTGAGTGATTTGATTAATTCTCTGCAGATAGCCTTGAAAACAATTAGCTGGAAAACCTTTATAAAATCTCAAACCAAGTGGGAAATGTGGGAAAATGTCTGTGGTGAAGATTGACGAAAAGGGCAGAATTCTGCTCCCCAAGGAAATAAGGGATAGGATGAAGATAAAACCAGGAGAGGAGTTTCTGGTTGCAGATATAGACGAGAATGCAGTTGTGCTCAAGAGAATTAATGTTAGAAAGATGCTCGAAGAGCTTATTGAGAAGGCAAAATCTGTTGATCTGGAAAAGCTGGAAAGGGAGATAGAGGGGGAAGGTAATAGAATTGCAGGGAAGAAGTACAAGGTTTCTTATTGATACTAACGTTTTCATAGCTGCAGTTAAGAAAGGTTGGACGAAAACGACTGAATTGGTTTTACACTTATTTTCAAGTCCGAAATACATTCTGGTGGCAAATGATGTCCTGCTTGCGGAGTATGAGAAATATGCCAGGACATTGAAGGCTGAGAGTTTTCTTGAGTTTCTGAAACTGAGGGTTGTTATCGTAAATCCTTCAGATGAGGAGGTTAAGGTGTGCAGGCAGTATTTTCCAGAAAATGAGATTGCTGACGCGGTTCACGCTGCAACATGCCTGAAAACAGATGCCATTCTTATTACGAATGATAAGCACTTTGATGCGATCAAAAAGGCGGGTTTGATAGAGGTGTGGGATATTTCGGAGGCGATCAGCAGAATTCTGTAGCATTCGAAACAATTTTTAGGGTGCTTACACAATCCTCAATCCAATCTCTTCTTTAACTTGTTCAATCTT
>NZ_JACDNT010000032.1 GCF_017656475.1 Archaeoglobus sp. | reverse complement strand
TGTCTTCGGCCAGCTTTCTCACTATCTCCTGCAGCCTTTCAGCGAACTCGTTGAACGCATCGAATGTTTCTCCGAACTCATCATCCTTTGGTTTCTCAAGCCTTACTCCTAAATTGCCCGCCTGCAGCTCCCTTATGCCGTTGCTGAGCATGTGTAGACATTTGCTGGTATAGGCAAGCATTTCTTCGACTTCTCTTTCTTTCTCCTTAATTGCGGTCAGATCCTCTATCGATTCCACAACCCCTATAACCCCTCCATTTTCGTCGTAAACTGGGGCAGCGGTGGCTCTGACGTACGCCTTCTTTCCTTTTCTGGGGAAGTTCAGCCACATTTCAGTCAAAAACGCCCCCTCAATTACCGGGTGCCTCTTTATAACATCGTAAAGTTTGTGTGCCTCGTGCGGATTGTCGAGAACCAAGTCAGCAAGCACTGGCCTTTCCTGATCGTAGAACGGATACCAGGTTCTATTTGTCCCCACTACCTCCTCTGCCTTGACGCCTGTAAGCTCTTCAGCAGCTTTGTTCCAGTAAACGACGTTGTGGTTGGAGTCTATGTACATTACAGCAACTGGCGTGCTGTCCACCAACCCTTTCATTTCTCTCTCTTTCTCTTTGAGTTCTGTGATGTCGTAAAAGACTTCAATATATCCTGCAAAGCTGTCTCCAACGTAAACGGGATATATGGACGTCGATGCTACAAACTCTTTGCCACCCTTTCCGACCAATTTAACCTCGACATTTTCAATTCTGTCTCTCTTCTTTATTGCTTCAACTATCTTCTTTGCGTTATCATAGTAGTCTTTGTGTATTACTGCAACCTCTGCGGGCTTCAGTCCTATAACTTCGTCAGCATTTTCGAAGCCTGCAAGCCTTGCGACATTGTTGTTAGCGAACTTAATCAACCCGTCTTCCCCAACGAAAATCACGTAGGTTGGCAAATTCTTGAAAACTTCCCTGACAAGCTCATATGCCTTCTTCGTCTCCTCTTCCCTTCTTTTCTGCTCGGTGATGTCTATGAAAAAGTCTACCATTCCTGCAAATTCTCCATCCACGTACACTGGAGCACATGAAGTCAGTATCGGCATCGCCTTGCCAGTTTTGACCTCCAGGAACCCCTCTTTACCCTCAATCTTCATTTTTTTCTCGAACGCCAATTCCACAAACGTTTTTCCCCCCGCAGCAACATTGCTTGCGAGGTCTGAAGGTCTCTTGCCTATCATCTCCGAAAGCTCTGCCCCGTAAATCTCGGCAGCGTATTCGTTAATGTACTCTATAACACCATCCTTGTTCAGGAAAAGGACGAAAGCTGGTTTTGGAATCTGCCTTACCAGCTCGCCAACGAACTTTTTTGTTCTCTCCAGCTCCCTTTCTGTCTCAGCGAGCTTCCTTCGTAGCTCCTCTATTTCCTCTTTCTCCTTTCTGCAGTCTCCTGATTTGGATCCCGCTTTTGAGCTCTCCAGCAAGGATTTCAGCCTTGCTACAGCATCATCATCCCCCAAAGCCGAAATCAGGTTTGAAAGCTCCTCATCCATAACACCACCATTAGCTGATAGTCTAAAATAAAAAATAAAATTTTCTCTATAAAGTAAAATTTCGAATAAGAAAATTCAGAAGTGTAATTAGCGTTTGGAAAAGACTTCCTCGTAGAGATTTATGGAGGATACCTCAGCCTCTGTGAGGCTGTCGAGAACTTCTTTCATTTTTTCGGCACTTCTCTTTACCATTTCAAAGGCCTTTTTCGGAGATAGCTCATCAGCAAGCTCAGCTACACCTTGTATTATTGCAAGAGGGTTTCTGAGCCTATCAGACAGGAACTGGAAATGCTGAAGGTTCGATTTTAGCCTTCTTAGTATTTCTTCATTTTCTTTCTGAATTTCGAGGAATTCAAGAGCTCTACCGAGCACAGCAGTCATCTCCTTCAGGATTTGAATATACTCCTCGTCCTGCTCCTTCAAAAACACGTATACCGAAGTCTCTCCCAAAACGGGAAAAACTGCCAGATACCTGTGATTGACCTTTTCACATTCACAGTATCGAGTGTCGACGATGCTGAACACTTTGGGGTTGTAGTTCAGGAATTTGCAGTTCATGACATTCTCGTCCATCTGGTAGTACTCGCCATCTCTGTCAGAAACGACAACAGCTGTGCATGCTTCATCCTCGAAAATAATTCCACAGAAAAATTGAATCATCTCTTTCCTACTTTTGAACATCCAGATCTGACTTGAAAGTGTGAAAGCGTTGAAGAGGAGGTTATTTATCCTTCTCAACTGCTGAACTTCTTCATTCATCCTTTCCCTCCTGCTAACGCTTTAAGCCTCTGTATCGTCTCTTGGAGCTCTTTTTCAAGCTCCTCAGCAGAGAATTTATGACCTTTCAGGTCTCTTAGCAGGTCAATTTCCTCCTCCTCCTTGGTTTCTACCTCCTTTGCCAGACTTGAAATCAGGTCATCCTCCTCGTCGAACTCCACCTCTTCCACCTCATCTTCTTCATCCTCTTCATCCTCATCCGATTCAAGGGGTATGTCCTGACCTAATTCTTCGAAGTCCATATCGAGGTCTGAGTTAAGCTCAGGCAAATCGGGTATGTCTGGAAGCTTCTCCTCCTCCTCAGTTGTTTCTGTTTCCGTTTTTATCTCTGAAGCGGTCTCCATTTCTTCAAGCAGGTTATCATCAGGTACCGTATTTGCGTCATCAATAGGTACTACTTTCTCTTCCCCATGTTTTGGATTAATCTCAACTCCTGCACTCACAACCTCTTCAAGTTCCTTATCCACTTCCTTTATTTTCTCCTCGATCTCCTTTTTGCTCCTCAATTTTGGCAGAGCAAGCGTGAATTTACCTCCTACTCTCTCGTAGATGTACGGGACTGCGAGGATGAACCCCGCAAATGCGATTCCTATCAACATCTCAATCATGATGCATCACCTCCTACTCCACAAATGACGGAAGAGTAAAGGCCCACTCTACAACTGGGGGGACTACGAGCATCAGCAGCCCTGAAAGTATTGCGAATATCGCTCCGTAGTAGAGGTAAAGGTACCTTCCTCCGCCCTTGACGACATTTGCTGCAAGAGTATTGGCTATGGTAAGAGAGAGTATTATCCACACAGAGTACTGGCTCAGAAGGTCTGTTGGGATCCCGGAGAATATGCCGATGTTTAACCCCTGCATACCTCCAGGAATCTTGCTGAAGACCTCTCCAGTGCTGACACCACCAAGCTGGCTTGCAAAGAGGTTTGAAATGTATTCCGAGAATATAGAGAGAATCTGCGTGATGAAAAGCACCAATGCCACCATGGCCAAGTGCAAAGGTATTATGAGGTTTATGAAACCCGATGAAATCAAATCCCTCTTCAGCCTAAGCAGAACCATTTCTAAATTAGATGACGAAACTATCTCCCCAACAACATCCGCATCCCCTCCCAAATCTGTTGCATCAACGAATATTGCGGTCAGCTTGCTGATCAGATAGCTTCCGCTCTCCCCCACAAACCTCTCCCACGACAGTCTCGCATCAAGCCCCATCGAAAGCCTTCTGTAAAGCTGGATGACGAGATCTCTCAGCTCACCGAGATTCTTCTGGTCTATCCTGCTCAAAGCCTCTGCAACAGAAACACCAGCTCCTGCCTTTATAGCTCCAAGGCTCCTGATGAAGGATGTGAAAGCCTCATCCCTCATGCTGATTTTCTTGTCGTCAACTTTCGCAAGATAGCCTACTGGAAGAAGAACCAGTCCTGCAAGGAGAAAACCGAGCCCCCTGTAATCTGCTTTCGGCAAAATACCGGGTCCCCCTGTTAAATTCAGTAGTGTTGGGAGTATTGTGAGGAAAAGCACTGCCATAAGTGCTATGGGTAAGAGTAGGGGGACGAGTTTTGAAATTGTTGCCTGCTCTTTTGACTTAATTTTGAGGTCGTGCACCTTTTTATCCTTCGGCACAGCCTTGAAAAGCATGAAAACTCCGAAAAGTGATATTGCGAAGTTCCCAAAGGCGGAAGCAATTAAAGTAGCTCCAGGGTCACCTGTGCTGTATATAACTACTGAAAGCAGAACAACTACAGAAATCAGCGATGCTGAAACGAGGAGTGACGTGTAGGCATCGCTCCACTTCCTTAAGCTCTCAAGGTTTCTCTCATACTCGTCTTTCCTTATGGTTTTGAAGGCCCTCCACTCCCTTTCAAGAAACTCGTTGTCCGGCTCTCCTGCTGCTATCGCATTTGCCATTCTGTTGAAGAGCTTCTTTAGCCTTTCGTGTCTGATTTTCTCGGCGATAAGGTCACATGCAGTTGCGTAGTCGTAATGCCATTTTTGGGTTAAGTCTTTCACCTTTGAGAAGTATCTGCTCGGAGCGTACTCCTTCTTCTCTGAAACCATCTCAAAAATCTTGTCTCTTGAAAGGTTCGCGGTTGAAAGCGATGCCATGTATGTGAGAGTAAAGAGGAGATCGTTGTCCATCAACAAGTCCTTCCCACTACTCTTTAGAATATCAAATACCTTTCCAAACTTCCCGAATCCTGCTGAAAGCTTCGGAACCTTGACAGTTTTTACCTCCATACGCTACACCTTAATAGCGAGCAATCCGCTCTTGTAGATCTTCGATATGGACTTGAAGAACTCGTAGAAGTCTGTAATTCCCTGCTCGTGGAGTTTTTTCAGAATTTTTGCCCTCTTCTCGACCTCCTCGTAAATTAGCTTCTTCTTGTTTGGCGGAATTCCGAGCCTCGTCGCGATTTTCTGCTCGAGCAGGTATGAGCTTCCATAGCCTGTGAAAACGTGTGTGTCCGTAACAGGATCCCACTGGAAAACCTCAATAAAGGAAACACCACCCTTTTGCGGGTTGTACCCGACTATTTCGCTAACGCTCAAAACTCTCCTGACGAGCTTGCCGTCAGGCCTCCTCACAGCGCTCTGAATGACCACGAAGTTCAGGTTGTCGATAAAAGTTTTAGGGACGCTGATCGGCTCTGTCGTCAGCCTCTGAATCAGCTTTTCTACTGTGGCAGCGTGGAAGGTGGACATGACGGGATGCCCTGTCTGCATGGCCTGAAATGCTATGTTGCCCTCAACACCTCTAATCTCACCAACCAGTATGTAGTTCGGCCTCTGTCTCAAAGCAGCCTTCAGAAGGTCGAACATCGTAACATCACTTCCCCCTCCCTCTCCTATCCCTCCCGCTCTCGTTGAACCTCTTGTAACCTCTCTCGTCCAGTTCTTGTGCGGAACCTGAAGCTCAGGCGTATCTTCGATTGAAACAACCTTTGCCTCCGGCCTGATGAAGGCAGTAATAGCGTTGAGCAACGTGGTTTTACCGCTGGCCGTTTCACCGCAAATAAATCCACTCATACCCTCACTGATAAGAAGCCATAGATAACCAGCAATCATGTAGTCAAGAGAGCCAAATTCTATGAGTTGCAGAACGCTGAACGGTGTTTCGTTAAACTTTCTGATGGTAAAGTTGCTGCCGTTCTTGCTTATGTCATTACCGAAAACGATGTTAATTCTGCTTCCATCAGGGAGTGTAGCATCAACAATTGGGTCTTTGTAGGTGACTGGCTTCCCAATCCTTTCTGCGAGTCGAATAATGAACTTGTTCAACGTTTCTTCGTCTCTGAACTCTATAACACTCTTCAATCCTTTGAAAATCTTGTGCTCTACAAATATTGGCCCAAGACCGCTGCACGAGATATCCTCAATGTACTTATCTCTTATGTACGGCTCAAGCACACCCAGACCAACCTTATCTCTTATCAGAGCATACTCTAAAGCCTTAAACTGCTGTGAGGTTACTCTCAGTTTTCCCATTGTCAAACTGCCGCCATTCTTGCTATTCCTCAAAAACGGGAGCTTAAAAGAAAATTTGAATTTGGGTGTTAATCTCACCTCTGCTCTGTTGTCCTCTATAAACGATTCTTCCTTGTCAACAATTTCGCAAACTTCTCTGAGCGCTTCCTTAAGAATCTTTACCTTCTCCTCGTTATCTTCAGGATCGAAGTCGATGTCGGTGATGTAATCCACAAGTCTGATTTCGACCTCTTTGAGAAGTTCATCAACTCCTGTAAGCAAAGTTGGCTCTATAGGGATGTAGAAGTTTCTCATGTCGTTCTTGTCGGGATAAACATGGATGTAAATCTGCTCATCAGCAGGGTAGATCAGGTTAGGTCTGTCAAGATCCCCATGCTTCTTTCTGTCCAGCTTGGGAGCGAACTTCGGAATTCCAATTTTATCTAAGGGGAGGATATGGAGGTACTCCAGGAGATGTAGGTTCTTCTCAACCTCTTTCTTCATTCTGTCGGGGAGGAGCTTGTAGATCCCGCATGACGCCAGGTTTGTGTGGTCGTGCTCGTCCTCAAGCTCTCTTGGTTTGAAGGGGAAGTTTGCAACAACTCCCTGCTTCAGTCCCTTCGGTTTCAAACTGAAGTCTAACGTACTATCTTTACCCACCATATCCTCCCCCCGTTCATTATAATTACTATTACTACTATGAACGTTCTTTGCTAATAACATTTGCTTTCATTTTTGGGATTACTTTGCAACTTGCTATTAAGTTATGCCCTTGCTTCTGAAACTGGAATGATCTTCAACCCAAACCCCGGATGGACCTCAAAGCTGACTATGTTGCCAGTAGTCTTCCTCGCTCCGCGAATCTTTGAAACCTCGAGAACGCTAACATACCTGTCTCCGACCTGCTCTTTTCTGAGAAAGAGATGACAGTCACATGCCGACCTGATTCTGACGAGAGTGTCCTCCTTGAATGCGTGCTGATGAAGTGTGATTAGGATCGTTTTTCCGTTATCGCAGAGGTTCTTCAACCTCGTTAGGAATTCCAGAACATCATCTTCGGTGGAGTACGTTGTGAACATCGTGAGAGAGTCTATGATAGCAATGTTCTCTCTTATAGTTTTGATATGGTTTGCAACAAGGTTGAGTATGCTCCTCATCTGCTCGGTGCTCCAGTCAATACCTTCAAGGTGAACAGGAAAAACTCTGAGATACCCCCATGCATAGAAATCTGATACGTCAAGGCTCAGTGACTCCATCTGCTTTAAAAAGCTCTTTATCGTGTTTTCAGTGGTGTAGTATGCAATGTTGTGTCCGCTCATCAACCCCCCAAAAACGAACTGCTGGCACAGCACAGATTTTCCAGTGTCGTTTTCACCCTCGATTAACGTTAAAGAACCCAGTGGAATGCCTCCTCCAAGCCTCTTGTCTATCTCACCATTCCCGCTTGATAGAATGTTCTTTTTTTTCTCCTCCTCCAAATCAGCTAAACTCTCAACCACAATCTCACCTCCTTTTCTAAACACTAAAATCCACACTGTCGCAAACTGCACTGGGTGTGCAGATTAGAAGTACGTAGGTGCCGTTTTGTAGCGGCTGCGCGGCTTCAAGCTTTGCCACCTCTTGAGGATCGAAAATTCCTGGATTGATCAGTTCTTTGGAAATTGAGAACACAGTAGAGTTTACGTAGAATGAAATCATTTCCCCTTCAGAAGTTCTGCCGTAAACTATAACATCAAACTCGGTGAAGTCAGGATACCTTTCATCGCCAGTGTTCTTGAAAGTGGCGATGATCTCTGAAGTCGAGTTGTCGTAAATTATGCTTAGAATTTCGATGTCGCTCCTCAGCTTTTTTACTGCCAAGTTTACAGCATCTTTGTAGCTCTCAACCGAGAACTCGGCAATTGTCGTAGTTCCGGCAAGGAAGGTGTATGCAACCGTGACGATGATCGCTGTGACCATTATTGCCGCGACCACTGTGTCAAAACCCATAGTCATCACCACGAGAAGTAGTCGTCTGCCCTTACACCGTTGTAAAGGACGAAGGTAAGCAGGTACTCGTCCTTGGGCATCTGGGTGGCATCAATGTTCTCGACTGCAATTCTCAGCGTCTCTCCCTTCTCCCAGTACTCATCGCCATCGCCGTTCTCTATGGAGAATGAGACCGAGCTGTCAGAAGCTGTGAAGTGGAGATATGTAGTGGGGGATGTGAAAAAGATGTCGCTCATGCTTATAAGGTCCGTGTCGAGTCTGGTGCTCCCTGTATTTTTAACCCAAAAATAAACGTTAACCTTCGAAGTGTCGCCTGTGACTTTGATGAAAATTATTTCCATATCGGTTTCAACTTTCTCGTTCAGATTTCCGGAAACTGATGTATAAGAGTGAGCTAAATCCTTAACTGCGGGTAAAATAACCATTATGGCAGCGGTAACCGCTACTACTGTAGCTATCATCAGGATCGATGTGGATATCACCTCCCTTGCCATCGTAATACCTCAGCGCAGCCGCTCTCACGGCCTCACAGCCTCTTTTCCAGTATCAACGAAAGCAGCTTTGAATCCATGCTCGTATCGGCAGGATTCATCAGCTTGTGCAGTCTGTAGAGCTCAAGCAGCATGTCCTCGAATCCATCGTTCAGAGCAATTAGCTCGGCAACCTTGCAGACAAAATCTCTCGCATCATCGGATATGTAACCTGCTGACGCGAACAGTTCGAGCATAAGTCTGAGCGAGTCGAGAGTGTACTTCTCCAGCATGCCCTTCACCCAGTCCATGAGGTTGAACAGTGTTACAATGTCGTACTTTGTGATGTGTTCTGGTTCTTTCTTTCTCGCCATAAATGCCTCAGTTACCGCTTTCTCTTTTTTGCTTTCAGAAACCTCAACCTGCCTGCCCACAATATCACCTTCTTCACCTTCTTCGGGCATCACCTCCTTACCATACTCCTGACTTCTTTCCACCTCTTCAACAAAATCCTCCTCCACACCAATTTCCGGTTCTTCTTCAGATTTTTCGGGTTCCTCAGGCTCCTCAGGCTCTGGAGGTTTTGGCTCAGGAACTTGAGCGGGAACAACCTGTATTTGCTGAACAGGTGGTTGCTGATGCATTGCGGGCAAAGCACCTTCTGCAAGGTTCTGAAGGTTCTGGAACGGATTTTCGAGGTTGTTCAGCGTCTCCCTCAAATCGAGCAGAAGCTTTTTCACCGAACCCTTGAGAACGTCGACTTCTTTCTCAAGCTTTTCAATTCTGCTCTCAGGAGTGTCAGCTTCCGCACTTGCCAGAATCTCGTCAATCGCTGCCTGATCGACCTCCATGGAAATCACCTCTAAAAAATTAAAAAATTGGGAAATTACTTGAGAAGCACCATCACATCGTCGATGGCTGGTGGAGCTTTGAGTTCAATTGGATAGCTAGCACCTATTGGTGGCTTGACTTCAACTATGAAGTCGTCGTTTTCGTTGATGTTAAGATTGTCAAGCTTGACGACTACTTCTGCTTTTTCAAACTCTTCCAAATAGTTGTCAGGGTTGTCACCTTGGAGAGAGTTTATCCATGTAACCTTGTAGTGAGTTTCATCTAGAGTTTCGTTACTGTATACATATTCAACATAGTCGCCGTCAGCTGGAACGAGCACGGTAATCACGGTTTTATTGAGGTCGATTGGCTGTCCACCAGCGGCAAGCTGCAGTGTGAATGTGACATTCGTTATCTTGTTTGGATCGGATGATGTATCACCCATTGCAACAACGCTACCAACAAGCTCCATGCTGCTAGTGGCCTGCTTAACGCCAGTGTGTACAGTCTCCTGACCCTTCTGAGTTGCGAAGAAACCTGCACCGAGCAGCACGTAGCTGAACACCGCTGCCACTGTGACGAACGCTATCAGCACGATGGCAGCTTCAAGGCCCGTGAAACCCTTCTCATTTTTAACAAATCTGCGCAACATTTCGCATCACCTCAGACGAAGGTCAGATTTGTAAAGCTTGGCGGCAACGTCTTGGTTATAGTCAGCGGTGCACCGATTGGCGGGCGGACTTCAATTGTAACAACGTCGTTTGGATTCAGTTCACCAATACCTGGCCATTTTGTAGTATCGAGGTCAATAACAATTTTGTACTTCTCGTTTGGCTCAACCACATTATCTCCATCACCTATTGTGTCATCATACCACCACGGGCAGTTTGCACCGCCAGTTGATGTACAGTTGTCTTTGTCATAGAACAGCTGCTTGTACCCTTGGTCAGTTGTTATTGCTATAGAAGTCATGTTGAGGTCAACCGGAGAGCCTCCGGCAGTCTGTGTTACATAGAAGTATATCTGGTTCGCTTTACCGTTGGAACCCGTATGGCCGGTACAGTTCAGGTAGATATACTGCCCGTCAAGCGTAAGGCTGCTCGAAGCCTGCTTTACTCCGGTGTCAACGACCTTCTTTGACTTCTGTGTGGTGTAGAAACCGGCTCCCAGCATGACGTAGCTGAACACTGCCGCGACCACTACGAACGCTATCAGCACTATGGCCGCTTCAAGCCCTGTAAATCCCTTCTCGTCCCTTCTTAATTTTCCAATTCTACTTCTCACCATTCCATCACCTCACACCTTCCTCAACCTTAAAACAGACATTGACAATATATAAGAATTTTCTTATATGTTGAAATTACTTTTTTCTAAGTTGAAATTTCCTTTACGAAATTTCAGAAGAGTAAGTCGGCTTATCAAGCTCGTAATGCACAATGACGATGCACTGCTCCGCAAGAAGGGAGAGGGGGGAGAGGGAGAGTTTTAAGGTAACATAATTTCTAACAACCTCCTCCTGCTCTTCAGTAAGCCCCTCATGGTCGCCAAGGATGAAGAGGGGGTTTGACGGCAGCTTTGCTTTGCTTATGTTAACACCATCCTCTTTGAGATAAACTAAGGAGTAGCTGTTGCTAAGCTCCTCCAGCAGTTCTTCGAGCCCTTTTTTCGAAACATAAACGCCTGAATGCACCTTCTTCCACCTTTTGCCGCTCTCAATGCTTAGAGCTTTCCTTATGTGACCTGCTACATTCCTCTCGTCTGGGGACATCCTCTTCACTTCGTTGCCTTTAACCAGTACCACTTTCGGTGGTTCAGGTGGGCCGAGGAGGAGAAGGTATACCTCCACGTCTTTTCTTATGCCGTGAGAAATGAAGAGAGCCTGAGAGGTGCAACGGCAGAGAACGTCCATTCTTCCTGCCCCTGGCAGGTCATTAAGGCTGAAAGGTTCAGTGACGGCTTTGTTGCCAACAACAAGAAATCCTCTCAAAAAACCACCCCCGTAAGGGCAAAGTAGAAAAGATATACGAGCACGATTATGCCTGCAATCCTTTTTATATTGTTGAAGTTAGCTTTTACAAACTTCTCCCCAGCTTTAAAGACGAATGCAATGGTTAGAGCCATTCCAAGACCGTAAGAAAGCATTACAAGCGGGTTCTCTGAAAGCAGAGTCTGGCTTATAGCGATGCCTGCAAATGGGAGGATGCATGGGAGCCACAGAAAAGCTAGGAACATTCCAAAAAAGAAAGATGGCAGAGTTTGGGCTTTCCAGGATAATTTTGAGGTCATTCTTGATGCTAATATTGAAATTTTCTCTTCGAGCTCATCGGAGAGCAGAATTATTGCGAAGAGGAGAAGGAAAAGCATGGCTACCGTCCTGAATACACCGAAAAACAGCGAGGCTGTGTAGCCGGTTATCAGCATGCTGAAGGTCAGCCCAGCGACAATAAGAAAAGCATCCAACGCTCTCCCTCTTGAACCTGCGAAAATTAAAGGGATCACGGGAAGGACGCACGGAGAGAAGATGGACAAAATGCCGAGAGCGAAGGCCATCAACAACTCAAGCATGAAAATAGAAAAAGAAATGTATATTTAAATTCATCTTCTGTAGACTTCGCCAATATCCAGCTCAATTTTCTCGCTTATCAGATCCACAACCTCTCCGATTACCGCAAGCAACCTGTTGTAGGATTCGATGAACCTTACAACACTCTCTCTCGCATTAAGCTTTGACTGTAACTCGGTAAGCTCACTCAGCAAATCCTGATCATACTCTCCAGAGAGCTGCTTTGTCACGAAATCCTGCTGCTTCTGCTGAAATTCGACAAGCAGCTCCTGCGCAACTTCATCCTCTTTAAGAAGCTTCTCGTTTTCGAGAAACTCCCGATATTCTCCCAAACCCTTTATGCTCTCAGCCAGCTCAATGGCCTTAGCCTTAATTCCTTCATCCAACATTCAAATCACCCTTTTTAAATTTCTTCACATCTTTTTCAGGACTATATTAATGTTTCCCTTCAAACAAATGCCTTCTCCTTCCTCTGAAGCATTCTCACGGCACCCATCTTCACAAGCTCAACTGCATTTGCGATTTCGTAAAGGTCTTCCTTGCTCTTACTCCTGATTCTGAGCTTTCTCCCGAAGTTTGTGTGCATGTCGAGCAGGTAAGACCTCGTGACGAACCACCAGTAGAGAAGGAGCAGAGAAATGAAAAGAAACGCAGTTGGTATAACAAAAAACATCAGGGCTGATGAGAAACTTCCAACACCAAATTCCAGCCCTAAAAGGTACATTATAGCCGAACTAACGAGAAGAATCATCCCTCCTATGAGAAATCCCCACCTGTTCTCTTTCTTGATTTCAACCATCTGTATTCCTGAGATGTAGAGGAGCTTTGCATTCCCGTTGCTTCTGAACATTATTCTGCTTTCCGTTATCTTTACATTCCCCTTCTTGACCTTCAGGTCGTCGTCAACTTCGTAAACCTCTGTCTCAAACAGTATTCTCTCTGGTGTTGTTAGTTCCATGTATCGAAAATGGATTGATAGCTAAAATAATTTTTCTCACAAAATTGAAATTACCTCCAAGATTGGAAAAAACGTTAAATTTACTCATGTGGAGATAATTATATGAAAATAACCTGGCTTGGGCATGCGGCCTTCCTGCTTGAGGGTAGCGCGAAGGTTTTGATTGACCCGTTTTTGACGGGCAACCCCAACGCACCTGTAAAGCCTGAAGATATCAAGGCGGACTACATTCTCGTAACCCACGGACATGGAGACCACCTCGGAGATGCAGTAGAAATAGCAAAGAAAAACAACGCTCCGATAATCTGCATCCACGAGCTTTCAAGAATTCTTGCAAAATACGATGTCGAGACGATGGGAATGAACATGGGTGGAACTGCCAGAACGGGAAGCATTGCAGTAACGATGGTTCCAGCATGGCACTCGGCAGATGTTGAGGATGAAAAGGGAAACATAATAAGTGCCGGTCTGCCAGCGGGTTATGTTGTTTCAATGGACGGCGTTAGAGTTTACCACACCGGCGACACTGATGTTTTTCTGGACATGCAGCTAATCGGAGAGCTTCACAAGCCTGATGTTATGCTTCTTCCCATCGGAGACTACTACACAATGGGTATAGCGGGGGCAGTCAAGGCATTGGAACTCGTCAAACCAAAGGTGGCGATACCGATGCACTACAACACCTTCCCGCTTGTCGAGAAAGACCCAGAAGACTTCAGAAAGGCTGTGAAGGCTAAAGGGCTTGATGTTGAGGTTGTGATCCTGAAACCGGGAGAGAGCTACGAGTACAACAAGTAATCTTAAGTAATCTTCTTCTTTTTTATACCCAGTGTGCATAATACTTGGAAAACAACATTGGAAAAAGCTTAAAAGATAGCAGCAAGAAGCTTTAGTATGGACAGAGGGGAAATCAGAGTTGCAGTTCTGAGGATGGAGGGCACCAACTGCGAGGATGAGACGGTTAAAGCCTTTAAAAGTCTTGGGGTTGAAGCAGAGGCTGTCCACGTAAAGCAGTTTTACAGCGACATGATACGGTTTGAAGAGCAGAGAAGTGTTTTTGACTATCAGTGCCTCGTTTTTCCCGGCGGCTTCTCAGCGGGGGATTACATTAGGGCTGGGGCAATATTTTCTGCAAGAGTAAAGAGTGTTCTCAGAAAAGATTTGGAGGAGTTCATTAAGATGGGCTACCCTATCCTCGGAATCTGCAACGGATTTCAGGTTCTCGTTGAGCTTGGCGCCCTGCCGGGATTTGATGAGGACAGGCCTTTAGCCGAAAAACCGGAGATGGCTTTAGCTATGAACGACTCAAGCAGGTTTGAATGCAGACCATCTCTTCTCAAAAAGGAGAGCGAAAAATGCGTTTTCGTCAAAACTCTCAAAAAAGATGTGGTTATGTTCCCCGTTGCACATGCAGAGGGCAAAGTAGTCTTCCCTTCTGGAAAGGAGGAAGAATACCTCGAAAGGCTGATCTCCAACGACCAGATCGTTTTCAGATACGTTGATGATAAAGGAGAGTATGCGGGATACCCATGGAACCCGAATGGAAGCTTTTACAACATTGCAGGAATATGCAACGCATCCCATACAGTCTTTGGCCTGATGCCTCACCCAGAGAGGGCATTTTTCGGCTACCAGGTGGGAAAAGGAGAAGGCTACGGGGACGGATACTGTATTTTCAGGAGCGTTGTTGATTACCTCGAAAATCTTTAGCAAAAGTTTTTAGCTTGCTGCAATTTTTCTTCTGTAATGAGCATTAAGGTTAAGGACTACATGACGAGAAATGTTTGCACGTTAAAGCCAGATGACACTGTCAGGGATGCTGTTGAACTTGTTCGAAAAACAGGTCACGACAGCTTTCCCGTTGTTGATGATAGCATGAGGGTTGTGGGCTACATTTCTGCAGTTGACCTTTTAGACAAGCTCCCTGAAACGAAGATCAGAGACATCATGTCAAGAGAGCTGTATGTGGCAAGAGATTTCATGGATTTAAGGGATGCGGCGAGGGTTATGTTCAGAACCGGGCATTCGAAGCTTCCGGTTGTTGATGAGGATAACAGGCTTGTTGGCATTATCTCCAATGCCGATGTTATAAGAAGTCAGATTGAGAAGGTTGATCCGGACAAGGTGGAGAAGCTGAAGAAAACAATCGAGAAAGTTCATGGAGTCAGGACGGAAGTCAAAAGGGGAAAAGTTGAAACGGCAAGACTTATTCCCACCCAGTCGAGGATATATGCAGATGAGCTTAAAGGGAGAATTCACGAATTGAAAAGAGGTCTTGCGGAGCCAATAGTTGTGATAAAAAAAGATTCGCGCTACTACCTCGTGGATGGGCACCACAGAGTTGTGGCTGCAGCAAAGCTGGGCATAAAGGAGCTTGACGCTTACATCATTGAAGTCCCGGAGGATATAGAGCTTGGAATAGAGAAGCTTGTTAGAAAGAAAGGGCTTAAATCCGTGAGAGATATCGAGATAATCGAGGATGTTCCACACCCATTGGTTGAGATAACCTTCAGAAACATGGGGTGAGGTTGTGAAAGAGTGCGTTGTCTGGACAGCTAACCTTGACAGCAAGAAGAGCAGGAGTGAAGGGAGGAGAATTCCAAAGAGGTTTGCTGTGCCGAATGTAAAACTGCAGGAACTTGTTGAGGCGTGCAAGCAGCTTGGTTTAAAGTTCAGGGCTGAGGAGAAGAAGTACCCGAAATCATGGTGGGAAGAAGGTGGGAGAGTAGTGGTTGAAAAGAAAGGGAGCAAGACACACTTAATGATTGAGCTTGCAAAGAAAATTGCTGAGATGAGAGAGCAGAAAAGAGAGCAAAAGAAGGTGCAGAAGAAAGACAAGAAAAAGAAGAAGAAATGAAACTCATCTTTTATCTCTCAGCGGATAATATCGAAATAGCGAGAAAAGAAGTTCTGGCTCTTGCCGAACGCTACGGGTGGATTGAGGACTATCAGTTTGACGGCAGATTTCTGGTGTTAGATTACGCTGGGGAGAGGTTTTTCGAAAGGCTTGCGTACACAAATGAGGTAATTAGGCTATACGACATCTGCACTTTTAGCGAACTGGAGCAGGTTTTTAAGGAAATACCTGTTTACGACAAGCTCTGCTGTGTAAGGATAAATGGAGTTGACGGAAAAACTGCCCTCGAAAAGAGACTCGGTGCAATTCTCTGGAAGAGAGGGGCTAAGATCAGCGTTTCGAAACCTGAAGTAGTTTACAAAGTTTACATAAGTGGAGACAGGTGCTACATGGGACTGCTTGAATTTGTAAGGGACACAAAGCAATTCTACTTAAGAAGGCCGGATAAGAGGCCTTTTCTAATGCCTTCAGCCATAAAGCCGAAGTTGGCAAGAGCACTGGTTAACCTGACAGGTGTTGTGGAGGGAGAGGTTTTCCTTGACCCAATGTGCGGGACAGGCAGTTTTCTAATTGAAGCGGGACTCATGGGAATCAGGGCTGTTGGAATTGACTTTCTGGAGAAAATAGTCAGGGGCAGCAGAACAAACCTTCAGCACTATAACATCGCAGGAGAGGTTATGCTTGGAGACGCAAGAAGGCTGCCCTTTAAGGATGAGAGCATAGATGGAATAGCCACAGACTATCCATACCTCAGGTCGACCAAAGCTGCTGGAAATCTTAATGACCTCTACTCTAAAACCAGTGAAGAATTTCAAAGGGTGCTTAAAAAAGGATGCAAGGCCGCAGTTGTTACAAACATTGACGTTGAGGACTTCTTTTCAAATTTCGAAATGGAGTTAAAGACGGAAGAGAGAATACACAGAAGCCTGACCAGAAGAATCTATCTGTTCAGAAGGTAACATTTATATTATTCCAGACGAAAGGAAAAGTGGGGTAGCATGAAGCCAAGAGTGATGATTGTTGAGGATGACCTCGCAGTTCTTGAGGCTCTGAAGCTAATGCTTGAGGACTATTACGAGGTCATAGTCGCTTTAAACGGCAGGGAGGCCATCAATCTCTACGAAAAGTTCAAGCCAGATATAGTTCTGATGGACATTTCTATGCCCGAGGTTGACGGTGTAGAGGCAACGAAAGCTATTTTGGAGAAGTATCCAAAAGCGGTGATTATTTGTGTTACAGCCTTCGCGGCTCATAGAGGAAAGGAGATTCTTGAGGCGGGAGCCAAGGAAATCATCGAGAAACCATTTACCAGAAAGCATCTCTTAGAAAGAATAGAACATTACCTTCAAAAACAGAAAGTTTAATTAATTACCGACAAATTTTTGACCGGTATGAAGCACCTTCTCTCAATTGCTGACCTCGAAAAGGATGAGCTGTTCGAGATTCTCAAGCTTGCGGAGAAGCTAAAGGAAGAGAGGTACAAGGGTGTTGTTACCGACTACCTGAAGAACAAGAGCCTTGCGATGATCTTCGAGCTACCTTCCACGAGAACCAGAGTATCTTTTGAGGTGGCAATGACAGACTTGGGGGGGCACGCTCTTTATCTCGGATGGGATGAACTTCAGCTTGGGAGGGGTGAGCCATTAAAGGACACTGCAAGGGTTCTTAGCAGATATGCTCATGCGATAATGATGAGGGTGAGAGAGCACAGTACTGTAGAGGAGTTTGCCAGGTACTCTACTGTTCCGGTAATAAACGGTCTTAGCAACCTTGAACACCCCTGCCAGGTTATAGCTGACCTTCTGACCATTTCTGAGTACAGGGGTGATTTCAAGGACGTCACCCTTGCCTGGGTAGGGGATGGAAACAACGTCTGTAACTCCATGATTCTTGCCGCTGCGCTTACGGGAATGAAGATGGTGGTTTCAACACCGGAAAAATATGATCCCAACCCAGAAATCGTTGAAAAAGCAAAGGAGATGGGAGGGAAGCTGCAGTTTGTAAGAGACCCGAAAGAGGCCGTCAAGGAAGCTGATGTTATCTACACCGACGTGTGGACGTCAATGGGGCAGGAAGCGGAGAAAGAGGTACGAATGGCGGCATTCAAGCCATACCAGGTATCAGATGAATTGCTCAAACTTTCTAAGGATGATGTGGTGGTTATGCACTGTATGCCCGCTCACAGAGGGGAGGAGATTACAGATGATGTTATTGAAGGCAAGCACTCAATCGTTTTCGATCAGGCAGAGAACAGATTGCATGCACAGAAAGCCATACTACTAAAGCTGCTCGGAAAGGAAAACGAGGTTTACTGATTTTGCTCCGTCAGGTCAAGGTACATGTCGCACTCGTGGTACGGAGCAACTATCTTGAACCCCATCTTTTTGTAAACGTGAATGGCTCTTGCGTTACTTCTCTCTGTTACGAGCATTATCCCCTTGAACCCAGCCTTTTTGCAGTAATCGATTATAAGCCTCATCATCTCCTGTCCAAGTCCCCTGTTTTGATAGTCTTGGTGTATGAATATTGTCAGGTCGACCTTCATATCTTCGGTGGGAACGATTACAAGGTGTCCTACGATTCTTCCATCCTTTTCCGCCACTATTGCGAATCCGTTTTCGGCAAGATAATCAATCCAGTTCTCGATGGCTTTCCTGCTTATCGGTGGTAGGCCGAGACAGCGGTAGTCTGGATCGTATGTCTCGTACATCTCTATCAGCTTTTCCCTGTCCTGCTCATGGATATACTGCCTTATAAGAATTTCCTCGCCCTTCCTGTCCTTAACAACAACGGGTTTGAAATCCGGAAAGTTGAACTGGACAGGTTCTTCGCTGGCCATTATCATTTCAGACACCTAAAAATAGTAGGGTGTGGAAGTATTTATTATTTTCTCAAGAATATTAATCGTTTATATAATGATAAATTCCTACTCGATCTCTATCTTCTTTATTTCCTTTTTTGCCTTTGCAATTTCTTCCACAGCTTCGATCTTGTCAAGACCTGAGTCTATTAAAGTCCGCATTGCCAGTAGTATTTCCTTGGTTGCGTTTAGCATGTGCTCAACAAACTCTTCTGGAACTACATCCTCTAAATCTGGCAGTACTATCTTTATCTCTCTCATGCCGTAAGATTGGCTTTTGACTTAAATAAACTTTCCCGAAAAATCTTTGCAGTTGCCTTCGACACCTGCATTCAAAGAATATTAAAAACAAAAAATTTTTGTATTTCTCAACAAGGCTTGAGACATGGCAAAAGTAAAAATTGTTGATCTAACTCTTAGAGACGGACACCAGTCTCTGCTTGCAACAAGGATGAGAACCAGAGATATGCTTCCAATTCTTGAAACTCTTGATGAATCAGGAATTTACTCTCTTGAGGTGTGGGGAGGAGCTACATTTGATTCTTGCCACCGCTTTCTCAACGAGAATCCGTGGGAGAGGCTGAGGGAGATCAGGAAGAGGGTTAAAAACGCCAAGCTTCAAATGCTGCTCAGAGGACAAAATCTTGTTGGCTACCGGCATTATCCTGACGATATTGTGGAGAAATTCGTTCAAAAGACGATTGAAAATGGCCTTGACATTTTCAGAATTTTCGATGCACTGAACGACGTAAGGAACCTTATCTCATCTATTAAAGCTGCCAAAAAATATGGTGCTGACCACATTCAGGGCACGATTTGCTACACAATCTCCCCTGTCCACACCATAGAAAAGTACGTTGAAATTGCAAAAGAGCTGGCAGAGCTTGATGTCGACTCGATTTGCTTGAAGGATATGGCAGGTATGCTCTCTCCAAAAGCCGCTTACGAGCTTGTTAAAGCCATTAAAAAGGAAGTTGGTCTGCCGATAAACGTTCATTCTCACTACACAAGCGGAATGGCTTCGATGGCTTTGTTGAAGGGGGTTGAGGCGGGAGCTGAGATGATAGACACATGCATGTCTCCGCTTAGCGGCGGGACTTCACACCCCCCAACTGAGAGTATGGTTTACGCTCTTAACGAGCTTGGTTACGATACTGGAGTAAAGCTGGATGCTCTGCTCGAGGCGAGGGAGTACTTCATGAAACTGAGAGAGAAGTACTCCGGTTACCTTAGCCCTCTCTCAACGATTCCCGATACGAGAGTGCTGGTTTACCAGATTCCAGGAGGGATGTTCAGCAACCTCATTGCACAGCTTCAGGAGCAGAACGCCCTTGACAGGCTTCAGGAGGTGCTTGAGGAGGTGCCGAGGGTAAGGGAGGATTTGGGCTATCCGCCTCTTGTAACACCAACGAGTCAGATTGTTGGTGTGCAGGCGGTGATAAATGTCCTCGTTGGAGAGAGGTACAAAGTGGTTACGAGGGAAACCAAGGACCTTGTCAAGGGAATGTACGGAAGGACACCAGCCCCAATTAAGCCCGAAATCATAAAGAAGATTCTTGGCGACGAGAAGCCAATAGACTGCAGACCAGCAGACCTCCTTGAGCCTGAGTTCGAGAAGAGGAGGCAGGAGCTTATCGAGGCAGGAATAGAGAATCCGAGCGATGAAGATGTGCTAATCTACGCTCTGTTTCCGCAAACCGGTCTAAAGTTCCTGAAAGGTGAAACGACGGAGGAGCCATTCCCGTTGGCGGGAGGAAAGATAGAGGGAAGCTTCGAGGTTGAGGTGGAAGGTCAAAGGTACATGGTTAAAGTCAAGCCAGAAAAGTGATATACACCTTTTTCTAAATTTTTAGCATGGAGCTTGAAACTGAAATTATTGTTGATAAAGTAGATGTTGACAATCCAGTTTTGATAACGAGCTTTCCGGGAATAGGTCTTGTCGGAACAATAGCCACTGCTCACTACATTATGGAGCTAAATCTGGAATCGATAGGAGTTGTGGATTCAAGGCTTCTACCCCCTGTTGCTTCCCTTTTTGAAGGGGTCATACTTCCACCGGTAAGGATTTATCAGAGCACTGACTTGGGATTTGTGCTGATTCACTCAGACGTGCCTATACTGCCACAGGCTGCGTCGGATATGAGTAAAAGGATAGTCCAGTTCGCTGCTGAAATAAATGCGAGAAGGGTTTACTCTTTTGCCGGTGTTGCAACCTTTGAGGACAAGAAGAGGGTTTTTGCTGCTGCTACAACAAGGGAGCTTCTTGAGGAAGTTAAGGACCATGCCGAGATATTCAAGACGGGAACAATTTCGGGAATTGCAGGAAGCATAATGAACGAGTGCGTTGCTGCTAAAATGCCCGGAATAGTTCTTCTGGGTGAGACAGTCGGCTTCAACCCCGACCCAAGGGCTGCTGCCAGTCTAATCGAGGCTGTTAATAAAATAATGAACTGGAATGTTAGTGTGGAAAAGCTGTTGAAGGAAGCAGAGATGATAGAAGCCCAGATGCAGAAACTGGCCGAGCAGGCAAGGATGCATGAGGAAAGAAAGGAAGAATTCCCCATGTACGGGTGATAGCATGAAGTGTCTGGTGCTAACGGGTATATCGAGAAACGTGATAGAAGAGCTGATGAGGAGAAATATCAGGACCGTTGAACTGCGTAGCGCCCACAACGTTGCCACTGCTTTGAAGGCTGAGCCCGGAGACTGCGTCTTCCTCACTCCAGCAAGGATAAACGACCTCGGTAGGGGTGTAAGCGGACTTATTGCTGAAGTTACGGGGAAAGAAATAATGAGTCAGTCCCTCTTCTACCAGTCTCCATATTACATAGAGGAGAGCGAAATCACCGTGGTGAGGCTAAAGTTGCGGCCAAAAAGCCTTGGAAGAATGATCCAGGTAAAGAGAGGAGCTTTCCTTGAAACAATTGAGGGCGATGTGGTAGAGATGTCGTACTTTGATGCAAGATAGCTTTAGCTGATCGGCTGAGAATCGAGCACTTCAAATGTAAATCGAGAAAAGAGTTAAATCACAGAGGACGATTTAGAGGGATGATAACGGGGACGATTATCAACGCCGTCACAGTGGTTATTGCCTCCGCTGTTGGCATTGCCATTGGCTCAAGACTCAGCGAGAGCATAAGGAATGCGATAATAAACGTTCTCGGTTTGGCAGTTCTTCTGATCGGAATTAGCATGGCCTTAGAGACGAAAAACGTCCTTATACCCACTATAAGTGTGGTTGCCGGCACCGCTCTGGGAGAGATTATGGGAATAGAGGACGCACTGCAGAAGTTTGGCGACAGAGTTGAAAGAAGGCTTGGCAGGGGAAGGTTCTCAGAGGGGTTTGTTGCGGCAACCCTGCTGTACTGTGTTGGACCCATGGCGATTCTCGGCCCAATTCAGGAGGGGCTAACCGGGGACATATCTGTTTTGATGGCAAAGTCATTGCTGGACGGTGTGGCATCAGTTGCCCTCGCATCAGCCTTAGGTGTGGGTGTAGCCTTCTCAAGCCTCAGCATCCTCATCTACCAGGGATTCTTCTCTCTGCTTGCAGCTCAGCTAAGCAGCATTGTAACAGAGACCATAATAGCAGAATTCACTTCCACTGGGGGCTTGCTGATAATGGGAATCGGAATAAATCTTCTCGAGCTTAGAAAACTCAGAGTTGGGAACATGCTTCCCGCACTAATCTTTGCACCCCTTATCGTTGTAGCGCTGCACTTAAGATAAGGGGGAGCCAAGCAAGTAGTTGAACCTGCAGTCCTTTATTTTCACCTTAACAAACTCTCCAATTTCTCCTTCCGTTACAACAGCCCTGTAGGAATCCATCCTTGCTAGGTTTTTCCCGTTTTTGCCCTCCTTTGTGATTAGCACTCTTACCTCTTTTCCCATAAAACGTCTGTTGTTCTCCAGCCCTACTTTTCTCATCAATTCTGTCAGCTTCCTCGACCTTTCCTTTTTAATCCAACCCGGCATGTCTTTTAGTCTTGCTGCAGGTGTTCCTTTTCTCGGTGAGAAGCGCGTGATGTTTACTATGTCCGGCCTCGTTTCTTTAATAAGCTCATAACTCCCCCAGAAAGCTTCTTCCGTCTCAGTTGGAAAGCCGACAATTATGTCGGTCGATATTAGGACATCATCGAAGGATTTTCTGAACGCCTCGACAACTTCAATGTAGTCTTCAACCGTATGGTTACGCCTCATATCTTCAAGAACTCTGTTATCCCCGCTCTGCACGGGGATGTGAAGGAACTTATAGATTTTCTCGCTGCTGTAAGCTTCGATAAGATCGTCGAGGATTTTGACCGCATACTGGGGATTCATCATTCCCACCCTAACTCTGAAATCTCCCTCGATTTCTGAAATTTTTCTGAGGAGTTCCGGGAGCATCGCCTTTCCTCTATCGAGACCGTAGGCTCCTGTATCCTGGGAAGTTAGCTGGATCTCCCTGAAACCGCTTTTGACAGCGGATTTTACTTCATCAACGATTTTCTCCATGGAGAAACTCTTCAACCTTCCCCTTGCGAACCTCGTGGCACAGAAGCTGCATGACCCAAGACAACCTTCAGAGATTGAAACGATGGCTATGGCATTATTCCTCAACCTGCATTTCTGGGATGAAAGCCCCGCTTTATCGATGAATCGCCTTTCAGTGTAGAATCTTCTACCGT
>NZ_JACDNT010000031.1 GCF_017656475.1 Archaeoglobus sp. | reverse complement strand
GAAAAGAGGGTACTGCAGAGGTTGGCTGAGATGTGATTTGGTAAGGACCCTAAAACGATTAATTAGGATTTTTTATTGTTTATAAGATTTATCATGGTTTTACTTGGTGTCCAAACTCTCGATAACTTTTGTAATAAAGCTCTTTCAACTCTGCTAAATTTATGGGAACTTTTTAGATCGAATTATTCAAACAATAAACCGATTTAAAACTTCTGTATCCCCAACTGAAACTCATCATACTAAAGAGGCAAGCAGTATGGTGAGAAACCAATATTAAGTTTCTCAAACCAAGGTATTTATGGGAAAACTCGGATTCGTGCAGGTTGAAGTCTCCACAAAATGCCAGCTCAACTGTCTGATGTGTCCCAAATCTGTTTTCCGCAATGAATGGATCGCAATGGATATGGAAATGGATGTTTTTGAGTCCATTCCTTTCAAAAAGTTCCGCTACGCACATCTTCAGGGATGGGGGGAACCTTTGCTCAACCCGAAAATAGGGGATATGATTGAATTTGCCAGAGAGCACTGCAAGGTTGGCCTGACCACCAACGGCGTTCTCATAGACAGGCATCTTGAAGATATACTCAACCTCGACCTCCTTGCTGTATCAATAGCCAGTGCCGGTGCTGAGGAGCATAAGGCAGTCAGGAGATTTGAACTCGAAAAGCTGAAGGAGAGGATAAAGCTTGTCTCGAAGCAAGATAAAAGGCCAAAAATCGTGATAGCAACGATGATGCTCAGAAGCACGATTGGAAAGCTTCCAGAAATCGTTGACTTTGCTTACGAGTGCGGTGCTGATGAGGTTATTGCGAACAACATGGACTACATCCCGTCAGAGAATCTTGTGGGTATGGAGGTTTTCGGTGAAAATCCAGATCCAGGCGTTTTGGATTTAATAAAGGAAGCTGAAAAGAGGGCAAAAGAACTTGGAATAAACTTCGTTGCGAAACCCGTCAAACTTGAAGAAGCTCTGGTGTGTGCTGAGAATCCAGTAGAAAACTGTCTTGTCACCGTTGATGGTAAAATTGCCCCCTGCGTTTATCTCCACCTGCCCACCCGGTCAGATTACATCGTCAGATATTTCAGAGGCAAAAGAGTTGAAGTTCCGAAGGTTTACTTCAAAAGCTTTGATGAGTGGAAAAACGGCTCAATTAGGGATGTATTCGAAAAAAGACTTCAAATACTCTACCAATCCTTACCCATGGAATTCCCCGCACTGCCTGAGGTTTGCAGGACATGCTACAAAGCATGGTCGGTTTAGTTTGGTTTGCTTCTGGAGAGTTGGTTTTAGCCTCTATCTAACTTGATGCGGAGGTGAGGGATGTTCCAGTGGTGAATCCAACTCCAAATGAAGTATTTGACGAGTACAAAAATGGCTGAGTAGGGAAAAAGGTTAGTCGATCTCCAGAACAACCCTACGGTTGAAGTAATGCGGATGAAACTGTCTCATCCAGTCCGGGATCGTGGAGTAGTCGAATTTCATTAGAATATCGAGCCTGCCTTTGTATCCGGCTTTCCTCAGCTTCTCTGCGAGATTTTTGTCAAGCTCCTCTAAGGACGACCCCTCAGCCCTAATCTCTTCGTTTTCCGCAATCCAGGTGTCGGCAAATTTCAGCGTAAAGTTCAGCTTCATAGCACTCACTTTAAAAAAATAAAAAATTAAGTGTATATGTGGGCAATCATCTGGTAACTTACGTAGTACAGAATGGCCAGTAGTATTATTGCCAGAATAATGCTCCCTGCAACTAGTTTTTTCTCTATTGGGAGAATTTCCTCTTTGCCCACGATGACTCTCTCAGTCCCACATTTGGCACATCTGAGTATTTCCCTATCACCCTCTGAGACTATTTCAGCCATTTCTCCACAGTTCGGACATGGCTCTTTTCTCGCCATTTTCATCACCTCACTTCAGGAACAGTAGGTGCACATCGTGGAAGAACAGCCAGCTTATCAGCAGTCCGATCCAGATGATGAAGCCGAAGAGGCATATGAAGTACACCAGTGCTAGTCTGCCGATACCTTCTCTGCGTAACGTTGAGAAGTCTGAAATCAATCCGATGCTGAAGAAGGTCAGTGCGAAGAATATCCTTCTGAATCCGTTCATCTCACTGCTTACAGCGAGTTTCATCGGAGCAAGAGCCTGACTTACCTGATCCGGTGGCACACTCCCTGCGATTCCAGAAGCGAGGTAGAGTATTATCAGGAAGGTCAGGAAGTAACCAATGACGAACTTGGGGAATCTGTACCAGATTTCGAGCTTCTCCACCTTCTCTCCGGGCTTCCTCTCGATGTAGTAAACCCAGATCACCGCAAGGATGAACGCCCAAACACCAATGAAGATGTCAATGAATATCTTTGTGATGATAGCTGCATTCAGTATCCAGCCTTCAAGCGCCGCATATTCTGGGTGTAGTCCAGTAATCAAAGCATCAACGATTTCACCACTTGCCGCAGCAGCTCCATCTGTTTTTACCGCAAGACCCATCCAAGCTCCTGCAACCAGAGGCTGGTTCCAGAGTGTTTCAACGGCAAGGAAAGGTATGAACAGTAGCTCAACGACCGCAAAGACAATGACAAGCGATGCAACCATAACTGGAACCACTGGCCTCGCCCTAATAGCACCACCAGTCGCTATGGCTGCTGAGACACCACAGATTGAAATACCAGAAGCTAGCGGTGCAGCCCACTCTCTGCTGAAGCCGAAGTACCTCCTTGCAACCCAGTAAACCAGAGCCCAGTAGAGCAGATAAGCTTCAACGATAGCACAGAGACCTCTGAAGAGGAAGTTGTACAGTATTTCTGGTGGAACACTCGGTGCCTTCAGACCAACAACTGCACCGAGCAGCACGATAGCAGTCTTAATGAACCACTCAGGTTTTGCAGCTTCCTTTAACTGCTCTGCAAATCCCTTGGCAAAGTTGCCTATCAGAAGACCGAGAATCAGTGCCACGATGTAACCTGCCTCTCCAGTCATGTGAGCAGACCATGGTAGGTTGTATGCCTCAGGCTTTGTTGCTGCAATCCATGCGTTGTGCCCTATAACCCAGCAAATCCATGTTAGGAAGAATATGACTGTAAACCCTGCTGCGAACTTGCTCACTCTCCAACCCATTGCTGCGGCTCCTATACTGGTCAGAATCAGCAGGACTATGTACGTAACGATCCATGCGCCTATTGGTCCTAAGAACTCATAGTTTGACGATGATGGAGCCATTGCTTTCGCTGGATCAACCCATACGTTTGCCTTCACAACCCATCCCATGATGTCGGCTCCGTATGCAGCCGCAAGGCAGAGGAAGAACAACAGCATTCCTAGCCAGAAGGCCCACCAGTCCTCTTTCTTCCACAACGAAGACCAGTCTATCCCTCTCTCTTCCGCCATACTAACCACCTCTCAACCACTACTCACTACTAACCAACAAATCCCACATTCATAATTTGAATTTTAACAAATATTAGAATATCGTCAAAAAAACCGTCAAATAGTGTTAAGCAACCCTCATTATCTGTCTTCCATCTTCTGTGACCTCCATAACCTTGAATCTACCATCTTTAATAATTCTAATTAGTCCTCTGTCTAATAGCTGCTGAACCCTTTTCTTTGCCGTGTTCCTGGTTATGCCAAAGTTATTCATCACGTCCTTTATAGAAGGTCTCTCACCAATTTTGTTTTTGGAGTAAATGAACCTGAGTACCTCATACACCTCGTCCGGAATTTCGACTTTTCTGCTTTTTATTCCACTGCACTCCATTTTTAACAGCTCGAATTCCCTCTCTCCCACCAGATCACTCTCTGAGCAAACAATCAGAATTCCTTTGTTCAACACGAAAAACACATCTTTGAGCCTCTGAATAAGCTCGTATACCTCCTCGAAATTTCTCTTTACCAGAAGATAGTCGAGGTCCAGCAGCACTGCATTCTTCCATCCTGGAAGGGACATGATTTCTCTGTATATTTTTTCCGGATCGGGATCGAGAGTTCCCTTCATCTTTCTGCTCGAAAGCATAATGTAGTTGTCCTCACAAACGCCGATATTCTCAGGATAGCGCCTGCTTATCACTCTCCCTGTATAACCGCACTTCACGAGGTCGTTGATAACGTCAACAGCCAGATCAAAGTTATCGGCAAAGTAAATTCTGCCCCTCTCAACGTCGTACTTGAACATCCTTTTCTCCGCTTCTCTTTCAGCACGTTTCTTCTCGGAAATATCTCTTGCAATAATGGATATTCCGGAAAGCTCCCCAAGCTCATCGAGGATTGGAGAGACGGTTATCTCAACGTCGATAACTGTGCCATCTTTTCTCTGCCTCCTCGTCTCGAAGCTCAGACCGGAATCTCCCTCCCTTATCCGTCTTATTATAAATTCTGTTTCGCCCTTGAGCTCTTCAGGAAGGAGTGCTGAGGCATCCATACCTATAGCTTCTTCTTTGCTCCATCCGAACACCTTCTCTGCTGTTCTGTTCCAGCTTCTTATTCTTCCTACGATGTCTACTGAGTATATCGCATCGTTGGAGTTCTCAACGATACTTGCAAGCTGCTGAAGCTCTTTCTGAACCTCCAGAAGCTCTCTTGTTCTTTTCTCCAACTCCTCCAATGAGTTTTTGAGGTCAAGTTCTGCACGTTTCCTTTTTGTTATATCCCTCATTATGGCAACGAAACCGACAACCTCTCCGTTCGAGTCGTGAATGCTTGTGAGAGTCTGGTCAACAATTATTAGCTCCCCATCTTTCCTGATTCTCGGAGCTTCGATGTCCTTAACATGCCCCTCAACAACCGCCCTCTTGAAGTTCTCAGTGCACTGTCTCCAGTGTTCCTTCGGCATCAGGAAATTCAGGGGCTTTCCAACCGCCTCCCCTGCAGTATAGCCGAACATCATCTCAGCCCCTCTGTTCCAGACGGTGATTCTGCTGTCAACGTCGAGGATAACTATGGCATCAACTGAGTGCTCAAGTATCCCTTTAAAGAAGGCAAGCTGACGCTCTATTCTTCTTCTTCCCGATATGTCTCTGGCAAGGCACCTGTAAATTTCTCCATCTTTCTTTACCACAACCTCAACGGGGATGATTTTACCGTCCTTGATTATTTCGTACTCAAATTTTCCTGATTCAAGTTTCTCGATGGGGAAGTTATCAAGGACGTCTCTCACATACTTGCCTTCCACATCTCCAAATTTTTCTTTGAAATTGGCGGTTGCGAAGACAATTCTGTGATGGCTGTCAAGCTCGAAAAGCCATCCATCGAGCTCCTCCACAACGCTTCTAAACCTCTTTTCACTCTCCTCAAGCGATTTTTTTTCTCTTATCAGCTCTTCTATCATCCAGTTAAATGCAGAAGCAAGCTCTCCAAACTCGTCGGACGATTTAGGTGTTACTCTCCTCATCTCCCCTCTTACAGCGCTCTGGAAAGCGTCTCTAAGCTCCTCAACCGGTTCGAGAATGCTGCCTGCAGAGAAGAGAGATATGATGAGAACGACAATCAAAACATAGGCGTAGTAAGAGGGGCTAACGCCGACCTCTACAAGCGAAATTCCGAGAACGAGGGAGATCGCAGATATGATTGTAAAAAGCAGTACAAACCTGACAAACACCCTCATAACACACCACTCCCAATCACGAGCATGATAAACACAACTCCCACCATCCAGCCCGCATAGGCTGCAATCAGTGGCCTAATGCCAGCCCTCTGAACCTTCCCCACGTTTACCGTGTAACCAATGGCTGCAAGAGTTGTTGCGAACATCACAGTAGCCAAGGGCCTCAAACTCTGAACGATTCCGCTTGGAAGATATGTTGAGGAGAACAAAGCCACTCCAAGAAAGCTGACTATGTACCATGGCACGTAAAACCTGCTTTCCGAGTAGATGATTGAAAGAACCAGAACGACGAGAGCTATCATTGCTATCCTAATCCCCTTTATTGCAAGGGCCTCTTCTTCAACACCAAAAAGCTGGGAGGAGATTTTAACGATCCCCGTTTGATGAAGCGTAGCTCCAGAAAGAACAGCAAACTTTTCAGGGGAGATGTTGGTGAAATGGGCTATTGTTGGATAGATTATCGCTCCCGTAAGCCCTACGGCTGTTATTATCATAATTGCCGCTGAAAACTCCTCTTTTTTTGGTTTTATCAGTGGAGAAATAATGGCTATTGCCGAAACCCCGCAAATCCCACTACCGCATGCAAGCAGTACAGACATCTGCTTGCTGAGTTTTAAGCGAGATGAAATCCAGAAAACGGCTAAAAAGATCAATGAGGCAGAAATGAGCGTTGCAGCCACGACTTCGGGATGAAATCCACCCAAGTAGGGGATGTTAATGTTTACGCCGTATAAGGTTATTCCTACTGGAAGAAGTACGGGGACGTATCGCTCAGCTATTTTCCCCTTCTCCCCGTCTTTCTGAAGATTTCCCGCTATTATGCCAAACACCAGTGCCAGAAACAGTGGTTCAAGGGCCGGATTTGCAATACTTATTAGGTATGCCATTAGACCGCAAACTAAAAGCAGCAAAAGCATCTGCAAATCTTTTCTCGAAACGGGAAGTTCTCTGGCTACTTCAATAAGTTTGACCGTTTCTCGCATCTTTAAATAGTCTCGTCCAACATATATAAAATTTGTTTTGGGAGTAATTTTAAATACAATTACTTTGAAGCTGCAACGTGGAGAGCGTTGAGCTTGAAGTTCTCAGGCTGCTTGAGGAAAATGCAAGAATGAAGGATGAGGAAATAGCCGAGATTCTGGCCCTTCCAGTTGATAGAGTCAAGGAGATAATAAAGAAATTCGAGGAAGATGGAGTGATTCTGAAGTACAAGACAATTGTTGACTGGGAGAAGGTTCAGGAGGATTTTGTTTACGCCCTCATAAACGTTAAAGTCTCTCTGACGAGAGAGAAGGGATATGATGACATTGCTAAAAGGATTGCAAAGTTCTCGGAAGTGCATGCTGTCAGACTTGTGAGCGGGGAGTACGACTTTCAGGTTGTTGTGAAGGGCAAAAGCCTGAAGGACGTAGCATTTTTTGTCGCTGAAAAAATATCCACGATTCCTGAGGTCAGAGATACGTTCACCCATTTCGTTCTCAGAACCTATAAGGAGGAAGGCGTAAACCTGTTTGAAGAAGAGGGAGACAGGAGGCTTGCCTTTGTCCCGTAGAGTTGCGAGAAGGGTTGAAGAGCTGAAACCATCCGGAATCAGGCGTTTCTTCGACTTAGTGGTTGGAAGGGATGATGTGATCAGCCTTGGTGTTGGTGAGCCGGACTTTCCCGTTCCGTGGAGGGTAAGGGAGGAGATGATATACTCCCTCGAAAAGGGGTACACCTCTTACACCTCAAACACTGGCCTCCCTGAGCTGAGGGAAGGGATAGCGGAGTACTACACAAGATTTGGAGTTACAGCGATGCCAGAACAGATTATTATTACTGCTGGTGTCAGCGAGGGGGTTGATCTTGCCATAAGAACGCTAATTGAGCCTGGAGACGCAGCCCTAATCCCTGAACCATGCTACGTGAGCTACAAACCCCTCGTGGAGATATGTGGGGGAGAAGCGATCACGATTCCAACCGTTCCCGACTTCAAGCTGAACTATGACATGCTGATGGAGTATAAGGAAGCGAATGCAAAGATACTTGTGCTAAACTATCCCGCAAACCCAACTGGGGTTAGCTACTCAAAAAAGGAGCTTGAGGAGATTGCGGATGCGGTCAACGAGCTTGACCTGATTGTTCTCTCTGATGAGATTTACGCTGAGCTAACATACTCAGGAAGGCACGTATCTCTGGCTGCGCTGAACGGCATGGAGGACAAAGTTGTGGTGTTTAACGGCTTCTCTAAGGCCTTTTCAATGACTGGACTGAGAGTTGGCTACGTCATTGCCCCTCCGGACATCTTCGCAGGAATGCTTAAAATCCATCAGTACTGCATGCTCTGTGCTCCAATTACAGGCCAGATCGGTGCGATTGAAGCCTTGAAGAGTCTGGATGAAGTGGACAGAATGAGGGCAGAGTACATGAGAAGGAGGAACTTTGTTGTCAAGAGGTTGAGTGAGATTTTCGAGATTAAGAAGCCTGAAGGGGCGTTTTACGCCTTCCCGAAGATATCCTCAACAGGTATGTCGAGCGAGGAGTTTGCTGAAGGGTTGCTGATGAAGAAGAACGTTGCGGTTGTTCCGGGCAGCGCTTTTGGCGAGTGCGGGGAGGGTTACATCAGACTTGCCTACGCTGTCAAGTTTGACAAGCTCAAGGAAGCTATGGACAGGATAAAGGAGTTTGTTGAGGAGTATGGCAAGGGTTAAGCTTTTTGCAAACTTCAGGGAGGCTGCGGGAGTTAAAGAGGTTGAAGTTGAGGCGAGCAGTGTTGGGGAGTTGCTGGAGAAGCTGGCCAAGATGTTCCCGAAGCTTGAAAGCCTGTTTTACGAGAAAGGGAGGCTGAAGGACTACGTAAACATTATGGTTAACGGAAAGAACGTTCGGGGAGAGTTAAACTATCCCTTGAAGGATGACGATGAGGTTGCAGTATTCCCGCCGGTAAGTGGGGGTTAAAGTGTAATCAGCCCCATCTTGTACATGTCGTTGCTCGTAAGCACCTTTTCTCCACTCTCTTCAAGAATTTCTACAGTTTTTAATGCATCCTCTATCTGCTCCAGCATATGGCCTTTCTCCTCGGGCAATCTGCCGTGAACTCCGAAGAATATCGGGCCGTTTCTGGTGAAAAGGTAGTTCGAGACGTGGTCGCATGTGAAGAAAGTCTCGACTTTTATACCTTCAATCAGCTTTTTTAACTCTTCAAGCTGTTCTCTCGCGTTCAGAAGTGTTATCTCCTTTCCAATTAGCCTCTCAATGGGTGTGCCCTCGATAACCGTGAAGTTCCTCACCCTCACGAATGTCGGCTTTGCTTCATTAATAACACTCGCTGTGTTGACCGCATGCCTCTCACTCCTCTCCTTCCCACCCAAGCCGGTCATTACGTAGTAGGTAACTTCGAAGTATTTCCTCGCTTTTCTGCCAGCCTCAACCGCATCTTCCGGCTTTATCCCCTTCTGCACGAGTTCAAGGACCTCTCTGTCCCCGCTCTCAAGACCCATGTGGAGCCTTGTTAAGCCAGCTTCCTTAATCTCTCTCAGCCTGCTCTCAGGCATTTTGGCAACGGTTTTTATTCTCGCATAGGCTGTAACCCTTTCAACCTCTCTCCTCTTCTCTCTCAGGTACCTGATTATCTCGGCTATATCGGGATGGATAAGCGGATTGGAGTCTCCGATGAAAGCGGTTCTGGAAAAGGGGAAGTATTTAGGGATGTTATCTATATCTCTAAAAACGTCCTCTTTCTTCCTTAGCTCAAACTTCATTCCCTTGTACATCGCACAGAAGGCGCACTTGTTCCAGTTACATCCCCTAACGGCCCTTATCAGGTAACTTCCTGCTTCACTTGGGGGGCGGAAGGGCGGGAAGTCGTACATCATTTTCTCACCGCGTATCTCTTGAACTTCATTCCAGCCAGACCTTCAAGCCAGAGCCTTGCCTCCTCTATCACAACTTCACTCAGGGTGCAGAAATTCTTTCCCACGCTGCCGTGAAACTCCTCACCAACGTAGAAGTCAATCCTCCCCCTCCTAACAACTATCGTAAGGGGGTCATCGTAAATTGTGATTTCATTCTCCCTACATTCTCCTCTTTCCCTCAGCATTTTTTTGAGGAATTCAAAGTTCTCCAGCACTTTTGCAGCGAGCTTTTCCATATAACAAGTTTGGTGAAAACTTTAAAAAGTTGATGCAACTCTTTGAGCATGGACGTTGCCGTTGCAGGAGTTGGAATTGCAGGTGCTTTTGCCCTGAGGGGATTAAGCAAATCCCTTGAGGTTGTTGGGATTGACAAGAGGGAAAAACTCGGCTATCCCGTGGAATGTGGTGAGATCATACCAACAAAAAAGGAGATGAAGGCTCTTCTTCCAAACCTTGACGATTGCAGCCTCTTCGACATCCCGAAAAGATTTGAGAGCAATCTTACAAAACAGGTTCACTTCGTTTTACCAAACGGGAAAACTTTCGAGATTGATTTTGAGTTTCATGTTGTCAGGAGAGACGAGATGATTCAGACGGTTGCGGAGGAGAGCGGGCATAAAATTATGCTCAAAAGAAGGATAAAGGACTTCAGGGACGGAAAGCTCATTCTGGAAGATGGTGAGATTGGGGCTGAAGTTTACGTTGCTTCCGACGGGCCGAATTCCAAGATCGCAAAAGCGATGGGAATGCCAAGACCTGAAATCTCGCCGGCAAAGCAGTATGTGATGAAAGGCGTGGAAAGCGATGAAGATGTTGTTTACATGTACATTGGTAAAAAAATCTCTCCCGGAGCTTATGCGTGGATAATTCCGAAGGGGAATGGAGTGGCCAACGTCGGCATAGGATTCAGGCCCGGATATGCCGATAAGGGGGACACCATCGTAAAAGCTCTGGATTACTTCGTAAGGGAGTATCCGTACTCCTCTCCTTTTCTGAAAAATGCTGAGATCGTAAGCGAAATCGGTGCGGTTGTTCCTGTCGATAGGCCATTAGAGAGTGCGGTAAAGATGAACGTTCTGTTTGCAGGCGATGCGGCGAGCATGGTGATAAGCCACACTGGCGGGGGGATTCCTACTGCAATGGTGGCCGGGAATGCAGCGGCAAGGACAATAAACGGGTTCTTCGAGGGAGAGAATGACCTGCAGTTCTACGACAGTCTCTGGAAGAAATACCTTTACCAGCCGCTGATGAACGCCTATTTCCTCAAAAACCTCTGGGACAAATTCTCGGACAGTGATAAGAGGATCAGCAGAATCCTGTCTTTCGCAACGAACTCCGATATGGAGAAAATACTGCGGTGCAGAATTCCGTGGAAGGTTAGGCTTATCTCACATCTCACCCCTATTTTGCAGAGAGTCGTCTAAACCTTTATTTAGGCCTTGGGTGAGTGAGGTTATGGGAGAATTTGAGATATACGGAGAGTATGTTGATACAGGCTATGAGCCGGACAGGGAAGATGTTGTGGCAGTTTTCCGGGTAAAGCCTGCTGAAGGCTTCAGTATTGAGGATGCTGCTGGCGCTGTTGCTGCTGAAAGCAGCACGGGAACATGGACATCTCTGCATTCCTGGTATGATCAGAAGAGAGTTAAGGAACTCTCAGCGAGAGCCTACCACTTCACTGATCTTGGAGATGGGAGCTATCTTGTTAGAATCGCCTACCCAGTTGCGCTTTTCGAAAGACATAACATGCCGGGTTTGCTTGCTTCGATAGCTGGAAACGTTTTTGGAATGAGGAGGGTTGAGGGATTAAGATTAGAGGACATCTATCTGCCTGAAAAGTTCTTGAAGGATTTTAAGGGACCTGGAAAGGGAAGAGATGGAGTGAAGAAAATTTTTGGAGTAAAAGACAGGCCGATTGTAGGAACGGTTCCCAAACCAAAGGTTGGGTACTCAGCGGAAGAGCTGGAAAAGCTCGCTTATGAGCTTTTTACAGGTGGTATGGATTACATCAAGGACGATGAGAATCTAACAAGCCCCGATTACTGCAAGTTTGAGGAGAGGGCGGAGAGGATAATGAAAGTCATAGAGAAAGTTGAGGCCGAAACTGGAGAGAGGAAATCATGGTTTGCGAACATCACTTCAGATGTCAGGGAGATGGAGAGGAGGTTAAAGCTCGTAGCAGAACTTGGCAATCCACATGTAATGGTTGATGTTGTAGTCACGGGCTGGGGAGCTTTGGAGTACATAAGAGACATGGCAGCTGACCACGGTTTGGCAATTCACGGACACAGAGCTATGCACGCTGCATTCACAAGAAACCCCTACCACGGCGTCTCTATGTTCGTTCTCGCAAAGCTCTACCGCATTATCGGTATCGACCAGCTTCATATCGGCACTGCTGGAGCGGGAAAACTTGAAGGGAAGAAGTGGGAAACGGTGCAGAATGCGAGGATTTTCAGGGAGGAAAACTACAGTCCGGATGAGGGGGATGTTTTCCATCTGCCCCAAGAGTTCCACCACATTAAGCCAGCAATGCCAGTGTCATCTGGAGGTTTGCATCCAGGAAACCTTGAGCCCGTGATCGAGGCTCTTGGTAGTGATATCGTCATCCAGGTTGGAGGAGGAGTTCTGGGCCATCCCAATGGAGCGAGAGCAGGAGCAAAGGCCGTGAGACAGGCTTTGGATGCAATTATCAACGGGATACCTCTTGAGGAGTATGCAAAGCAGCATCCTGAGCTTGAGGCAGCACTCAGCAAGTGGGGCAGAGTATCGCCAATCTGAGCTGATCATGTTGAAGCAAGAAGCCCTTCCTTGGTTTAGTTCTGAGTTGTGAAAATAATTTATGATATCACAAAAAATTTGCTTAGTTAAATTTATATGGCTTCCCGACTCAGCAAAAGCTGCGGTGATGATTTTATGTATGCTCGTATAAAACTCAGAGATACTGTAAGGGTTCCCCCTTCAAAGCTTGGAGAGGATATTGAGAAGGTAATCAACTCTCTCCTCTGGGAGCAATTCGAGGGCAGGCTCGACAGAGAGTACGGTATGATTATTGGAATTGAGAGCATAGAGGAGATTGGAGAGGGTAGAATAATTGAAGGAGATGGAGGAGTTTACTTTGATGTTGTCTTCAACGCGATCTGCTTCAGACCGCTCCATCAGGAAGTTGTTGAAGGCGAAGTGATCGAAATCGTGGAGTTCGGAGCTTTCGTTTCCATCGGGCCTTTTGACGCTCTTCTGCACATGAGTCAGGTTACAGATGACTACATGGTGTTCGATGAGAAGAACAAGAGGCTTGTGGGCAGAGAGACCAAGAAGGCCCTTCAGGAGGGAGATAAAGTTAGGGCAAGAATCGTCTCCCTCAGCCTTAAGGAGAGGGAGCCTGAGAAGAGCAAGATAGGGTTAACGATGAGACAGCCCTGGCTTGGGGCTTTGAAGTGGATTGAAGAGGAGATTGAGAAGCTGATGAAGGAGCGTGAGGCTTAATGGCAGAGCTTGCGTGCAAGAACTGCAGATTCATAAACGTGGACACAAACATATGCAGGAACTGCGGTAGCACAGATTTAACGAAGGAGTGGTATGGATATGTGGTTATCGTTGACCCAGAGAAGAGTGAGATAGCAAAAAGACTCGAAATAAAAATTCCCGGCAAATACGCCTTGAGGGTAGGATGAAGGGGATTAGACTTCCCGAAAGCATGCGTGGAGAGTTTGCAAAGCCACACGGAAAGCTTTACAGGGGAAAAGGTGAAAAACTGCTTCTTGAGGTAAAAGAAATCCCCGAGGCAGAGCTTTTTTGCACCGTTGGGGATCTGGTTACTGCCTCAGCCATAAAGGTTGGACTGATTCCGGATCTGGCAGTTGCAGATGGTAAAACGCTCAGAGAGGAAAATGTTGAGTTCGAAAAGGAAGTGTTTGACGAGATAATCGAGACAACAAATCCCCCAGCCCACATTTCGTGCGAGCTAATATCGGCATTGCTAAAAGCCTTGGAAGCGTGTGAAGGTGAGAAGAAAGTTCTCGTGTTTGTTGATGGTGAAGAAGATTTGGCTGTTGTTCCCCTTGTAAAATTGCTGCCCCTGGGAGCTGTAATCGTTTACGGTCAACCGGGAGAGGGAGTTGTTGCATTGAAAGTTGACGAGGAGAAGAAAATTCTAATACTCCACCTGCTTAGCAAGATGGAGGTAGTTGGGGAGTGTGATGAGTTGAAGTATCTGCTGGGAGGTGATTGACTTGGAGGTTTACGTCGAGAAAGAGAGGTACAATCCTCTGCTGAAGAGAAGGGAGGTTTACTGCAGACTGAGCTTTGAAGGTAAAACACCGTCGAGAAGCGAAGTCAGGGCGAAGATTGCGGGATTGATGAACGCTGAGCCAGAGAGGGCTGTTGTGGACTACATAAAAACTGAGTTCGGAAAAACGGAAGCAAGGTGTTACGTTAAAATTTACGATACAATTGAAGATTTACAGAAAATTGAGGAAGAGCACATAATTGAGAGGAACAAGGTTGAGGAGCAGGCGGCAGAGGAACAGGCTGAAGAACAAGCTGAAGAGTCGGGAGAGGCTGAAGAAGCTGAAGCAGCCGAGGAGTGAGGAGGTGGAAAGATGGCGAAGGGTGCGGAAAGCATTCACAGGTATTATGAGATAAAGGGAGAGAAGGTCGTAAGGAAGAGGAAGTTCTGTCCGAGATGTGGTGAGGGAGTTTTCTTAGCCGAGCACAAGGATAGACTTAGTTGCGGTAAGTGCGGTTACACAGAGTTCAAGAAGAAATGATTGCTCTCGGAATAGAGGGCACTGCCTGGAGCTTGAGCATAGGCGTTGTTGACGAAGAGGACGTTATAGTTCTCGAAAATGACCCCTACATCCCGAAGGAGGGGGGAATACATCCGAGAGAGGCCTCGCAGCACCACAGTGAGAGGCTTCCCTCCTTACTTTCAAGAGTTTTTGAGAAAGTGGATAAGAACTCTATAGATGTTGTTGCATTCTCCCAAGGCCCCGGAATGGGGCCATGCTTGAGAGTTGTTGCAACTGCCGCGAGGCTTTTGGCGGTAAAGCTGAAAAAGCCGCTTGTCGGTGTTAACCACTGCCTTGCTCACGTTGAGGTTGGAAGGTGGAAAACTGAAGCCAAAAACCCCGTTTCTCTCTACGTAAGCGGTGGAAACAGCCAGGTTATAGCGAGAAGGGGAAACAGATACAGAGTGTTCGGCGAGACGCTCGACATAGGGATCGGAAATGCTTTGGACAAGCTCGCGAGGCACATGGGACTCAGGCATCCGGGAGGGCCAAAGATAGAGGAGCTGGCAAAGAAGGGCAAAAATTACCACCTCTTGCCGTACGTTGTGAAGGGAATGGACTTCTCGTTCAGCGGTATGGTGACTGCAGCACAGAGACTCTACGATTCGGGAGTTGCAAAGGAAGACGTTGCTCTCAGCTTTCAGGAGACTGCCTTTGCGATGCTGACTGAGGTGACGGAGAGAGCTCTTGCCTACCTCGATCTCGATGAAGTTCTGCTCGTTGGGGGAGTTGCTGCGAACAGAAGGCTGCAGGAAATGCTCAGAATAATGTGCGAGGACAGAGGAGCAAGGTTCTTTGTTCCACCGAAGGAGCTTGCGGGAGATAATGGAGCAATGATTGCATACACCGGACTGCTGATGTACAAACACGGTTACCAGACTCCAATCGAAAAATCCTACGTTAGGCCAGATTTTAGAATAGAAGATGTTGAGGTAAAATGGGATTAATCCTCTTTCTCAGCCTCCTTTTTCATCAGCTTTTGCCTTTCCTTGGCTGTGTATCCTGTTAGCTCCTCAAGGAACCTGTTGTAGGTCTTGAGCGTCTTCAAAGCGGTCTCGTCATCCGTAAGCTTCGTCTTTGATTCTGCATACAGCCTTTTGTTCTCAAGCTTCAGCTTTAGAACCTCAATTGCCCCGAAGTTTTTCACGAGGTAGTATTCCCCATCAAACTCAAAACCACCGAAGTGCTTGTTTAGCATCTCCTCTAACCTTTCAGCGGTTGGCTTGAACCCCCTTTTGAACCTGTACTCACGCATGTCATTCCTTAAGAGAGGAGTTGAAAAATTTTTGTCAAAATCCTTATAACCTTAATATCAGCTTTAAGAGTATGGAGTTCTACAGCCAGTCGAGGTTCAGCAACTGGATAAGCAAGATAGCTGAAACTGAACTCGATGAAAATAACCCCGAAACCTTTGCCGTATTCGACCAGATGCTTGAAGACGTCATTATAGCCTGCCTGAGCATGGTTAGGGCAGTTAAAGAGAGAGAAATCAAGAAGGCTGACGCTGTAAAGGAAATAGAGAGGATTTTCGAGATTCTCCCGAATCACGATTTCAGTGATGAGCTAAAAAACGAACTTTTCCAGTACACACTTGAGAGCATCAAGGCGGTTCTGCAGTCCTTCAAGCTCTACTTTGAAGGAAAAATCAGCAAAAAGAACTTCGACAGATTGCTAAAGGATGCTCTGAAAGAGGAGCAGAAAGGGGACTATGAGGCTTCGCTGAACGCAGTCGCTTTGATGGGGGCGAAAGTCATTAAAGGCGAGCAGCTTCCTGAGCTCGACGTTCCGGAAGAGAGCGCGATAATAAGCTGGATTGATGGTATAGATGCCATAAGCTCAGTTATCGAGCTAAGCAAGATAGATGCCTCTACCGAGTGAAGTTGAAAAGGCTGCAAAGAGTGGCAGTGAATATGAACTTTACAAGGCTCTTTTGTTAAATTTTGGTAAGAGAGGAGATAAGGCCTTTGAGTATTTGAAAGATAGAAGAGTAAAGAAGTACAGGGACTTTTTTGTCGTGGTGGGGAAGGAAGAATATATTGTTGAGGGAAACTTCTGCACCTGTCCCGACTTCCTTGTGAATCTGAAGGGCAAATCTCCGTGTGCGCACATTATCGCAGTTGAGATTGCGAAAATAACGGGAAATTACGATCGCGTTGATGCGTACTATGTCGACTACCCTGATGACATTTTGAAAAAAAAGAAATAGCATGCGTCAAATTTGTTTCATGACAGTTCTTTCTGCGGAGGAAATCAGGAAGCTGATTCTGGAGGAGGGGTTAATCAGGGATTACATCGACCTTGAAACGCAGATTCAGCCCAACGGATTTGACTGCACGCTCAGGAGTGTTTACAGGCTGAGAGGTTGTGGCAGAGTAGACTTCGACAACAGCAGAAGGGAGCTGCCGGAGCTTGAGGAGATAGAGTTCAGGGATTGGGTTTACCTGCCAAAGGGTGTTTACAGGGCGAGACTGAACGAGGTTGTAAAGCTTGGAAAAGATATTATGGCAATAGCTCGACCGAGGTCAACGCTTGTAAGGTGTGGGGCCAACGTACTCACAGCAGTCTGGGATGCCGGGTACGAGGGTAGGAGTGAGGTTGGCATAGTGGTGCACAACGAATACGGAATTTGGCTTTCAAGGAACGCGAGAATAGTTCAACTGGTCTTCATGAGGCTCTCTTCACCGACCAAGGGGTACGAGGGTGTTTATAAGGGGGAGAACATTTAGCGTGGGAAAGTATTTAATATTTAATTGACATACCAGATTTTGTGTTAGTAGCTGAAGTTTACGGGCTGTTTGGTGTAAAAACGGCATTTGGTCTTACACCGGTAGTTGTACTCAGAACTGAAGATGGGAGAGTTCTGCCCATCTATATCGGCCATGCGGAGGCCTTTTCGATATACTCAGCCCTCCGTGGATTTGTCCCTCCGAGGCCAATGACTCACGACCTGCTTGTTGATATAATCGGAAAGCTGAATGCCAAAATTGAAAAGGTGATTATTGACGACCTTATAGATAACACGTTCTATGCGAGGTTGATTTTGAGTCAGAACGATAAAACCATTGAGATCGATGCGAGGCCGAGCGACAGCATCGCAATTGCAATAAGAACAGCATGTCCGATTTTCGTCGAGGAGGAAGTGATGGACGAGGCAGGAGAGGACGAGATACCTAAGGAGTTCGTGGACTTTGGCGAAAGTTTTGAATGATTCTCAAAACTCTGAGCTTGAAAATCATTTCTTCGTCATAAAAAAACAACCACTCGTTTCCCTTGACAACCACTCTTTTTCTGAAGTCAACCTTTCTCGCCAGCTTTATTCCGGCTTTCGTTTGCGGAATCGCTCCGAAAATAACGGGGTCGAATGGCAGTTTTCCCTGAAAGACAACCGCACTGTCATCCATTTTAAGCTTTTTGACATTGCTGAGTGTGAAGCTTATTTCAAGCCTCTTCTCGCACTTCTCGTAGAGTGTCAAAATTGCCGGATTCCCCTTAACTTCTGAGATAATCCAGAAAGCTTCAGAAAGGTTGCTGAGGTCTTCGAGGCTAAGCTTTCCTCTGTTGATGTATCTCCAGTTGAAAAATCTCGCCAGAACTTTGGCAAATCTTCTCGTTTTTCTTCCGGGCTTTCTGGACGTTGTCAGAAGGTACATTGTACGAATCCATCTAAATAACCTATAAGAGTCCTTCCAGATTTCTCCGGAATTATAATGCCCTCTGCCCTCTCTGGATCGCTTAGCTTTCTGATGCGTGTGATCATGAAGTCCCCAATGAAGACATCCAGAAACTGCCCTTCTGGCAGGGGCTCACATTCAAAGCCGTAAATGTTGGCTGGAGTTAGGTCATATGCCATACCGTTCTCAAATCCGATTTCCTCGCCAAAGAGGATTTCCTGGAGGCTCCTCGAGAAGAACTTCCAGTCCGCCTCCACCAGCAACTGGCGCGAGAAGGAGGAGAAGTACGCCAGAATCTCTTCAACGTTCTCTTTTTCGTGAATCCAGTGGCAGTTTTTGCAGCTCCAGACGTATTTTCCAGTTGATGAAATGATGATCTCTCCTCCGAGGCGGTACATCAAACAGGGGTAGAACGGGCAGTAGCAGAGCGAGCAGTCCTGCTCGTTGTAGTGACATGGATAGTAAGTGCACTCGAATGCCGGGCCTGAAAGCCCCTCCATTGCAGCGAACAGGTCAATCAGAGCCCTTTCTCTCGGGTTCATTCGACCACCTTCGCGACCATGTCCCCAACCTCTACACCAATATCATTCGCAACCGGCTCACATTTGGCTGTCAGAAGGAAAGCTATTGGCCTGAGATCAACATCGGATAGACACTCGTAGTTGGCCATGCCCTTTGCTATTATCAAGTCCGCCTCATTCAGCCTCTGCTTGGTCTCTTCAGGCAGTTCTTCCATTATAATACCTATGGCCCCTTTTCCGTTTGTGAGGACTTCATCCGCTATTCTGTCAACCCCCGCAAGCATAGCATCCTCAAGCGTGGCGTCGCTGATTATTGGCTTCCCCCTCACAACAACGCTCAACCTCTCGCACCGCTTTTTAATTTCATTCATCAGTATGGTGTCGAAGAATATCTCGCCGGCATTGTCTGTCAGATATACGACCTTCCCGCTGCAAAGCTCCCTGATTCTGTCGGTGTCGTCAATCCTGAGCCCCTCCCCAAGCATCCTTTGTAGGAACTCTTTGAACTCCTTCTCAACCACCTTATGTCCCTGTACACCGTAATCGAAGTTGTTACCTGTAATTGAGACAATTACAGCGGTTCTGAAAGAGTCCTCTGCCCCCTGAACAATTTTCTCAGCAAAGGGCAGAACCTGCTTTGCAACTTCATTGGCCCTCCTTTTCACCTCTGCGTAGGGGTCATCAACCCCCAGAATCTCGTAAACTCTGCGGTGGATTCTTGTAGCAAGATGAGCGTTAATGGGGCGGAGGGAATAATTTTCTGCCAGAATTTTCAGCGAATCCTCCACACATTTCGATATCACTGCTTCATCATCTGTGACAAGTTTTGCCTCGTAATATACTCTGCCGAGAAGGCATGAAGGGCAGAGAGGTGAAATTTTCATGTCCAACCTTTGGCAGTTCTGATTTAAAGTTTATGGATTGAGGCTTAGCTGCACTCTACCCTTCGGCACAACTATAGAGCCGTCAATCCCCTCAAGCTTAACACCCCTGCCCTCAGTGTAGAGCTTCACTGTAAGCGCTGCAATGACAGCATCGACTTCATCATGTGAGAGTTCTGGAACCTCCACCCACTTTGAAAGCTCCGCCCTTATCGCCTCAAGCCCGCTCTTTGTTTGCTTCTTTGCCTTTGGGGCGATGTTCAGAATAACCCTCGTTGCGTATGGATAGACCTCGTAAACTTCTATGCCCATCTTTCTCAACCTTTCAGCGATTTCCATTCCCCTGAGCGCAATACCTCTGAAGAAGGGGGCCCCTGAGGGAAAAAGCCTAATCCCCATCTTCAGAAGCAACCTCTCGCACTCTCTGAGCGTTCCTCTTGCGGGAAAAGTTAGGGGAGCGTCTATGCCAGCAACCTCAACCCTTTCCAGTTCGACTTCCTCGTAATCCCCAATGAACTCAAGCCTGTCTGAAATCAGGGCTGCATGACTTTTCTTGAGCCCGACATCTATTCCACAGTACACATTAATATTTTGTGCGATATTTTAAATCCTTTACCTTGAGCAAAACCGCTACTGTTTTAAGTGTGGTGCAGAGTAAGTTCATGGAATATAATGATGTGGTTGAGGCGGTGGTTTTTGCCTTAAGAAAAGCACACACTGAACTTCCCGATGATGTCGTGAAGGCGATAAAAAAGGCGTACGAGTCTGAAGACAACGAAATCGCGAAGAGGAATCTTGAGGCGATACTTAAGAACATTGATGCGGCGAAGAAGCTTGGCGTTCCGATGTGTCAGGACACCGGCATCCCCGTCTTCTTCGTGAGTGTCGGCAGAGAGCTGTGTCTGGACTTTGACCTAAAAGCAGCGATAGTTGAGGGTGTAAGAAAGGCTACAGCGGAGATACCGCTGAGACCAAATGCTGTCCATCCAATTACGAGAGAGAACAGTGGGGACAACACAGGAATGAACGTACCTCAGATAAACGTTGATTTGGTTGAGGGAGACGAACTTAGAATGGTAGTTATGCCAAAGGGGGCGGGAAGTGAGAACGTCTCTGCTTTGAAGATGATGCTGCCGACTGAGGTGAATAAGATAAAGGAGTTTGTGGTGGAAAATGTTAAAAAGGCGGGAGGAAAACCTTGTCCTCCAGTTTTCGTTGGAGTGGGGATAGGTGGAACCTTCGACGGTGCTGCAAAGCTCGCCAAAAAAGCATTGCTGAAGAATGTGCTGGAGATGGATGAGTTTGAGCTGGAGATGCTTGAAGCTGTGAACGAGCTAGGAATTGGGCCGATGGGGCTTGGAGGAAAAAACACTGCTTTAGCGGTTTTGGTTGAGATGGGACACTGCCACACCGCTTCTCTACCAGTTGCGGTGAACATACAGTGTTGGGCTAACAGGAGGGCTGAGGTTGTTTTGAGGTGATAACATGGAGTATGAACTTAAAACGCCCCTTAGCAGGGAGGAGATTTTGAAGTTGAAGGTTGGGGATACGGTTTACGTCACGGGGGAGATTTTCACTGCCAGAGATGAGGCGCATGCGAGAGCGCTGGAATGGATGGATGAGGGAAAGGAGCTGCCTTTCAGCTTCGACAGGGGGGTGGTTTACCACTGCGGGCCTTTAGTTAAGAAAAACGGTGAATGGAGAGTTGTCTCAGCCGGGCCAACAACCTCGGCGAGAATGAACCCCTTTACGCCGAAAATTCTGGAGAAAGTTGAGTGCATGGCGATAATAGGCAAGGGAGGTATGAGCGACGAGGTTGTTAATGCGATGAGAGGTAAAGCAGTTTATCTGGCCTTTACTGGAGGTGCAGGGGCATTGGCGTCGCAGAGCATCAAAAGAGTAAAGGGCGTTGTTTGGGAAGACTTGGGAATGCCGGAGGCTGTGTGGCTTTTTGAGGTTGAGCGATTCGGACCGTGCATTGTGGCGATTGACGCACACGGAAACAGCCTTTACAGAAGGTAAATTTTTTAATTTCTTTTGCTTTTGATTTTAGAGCCCCCGTGGGGTAGTGGATATCCTGGTGGCCTTCGGAGCCACAGACCCGGGTTCAATTCCCGGCGGGGGCGTGATTTTCTGTTTTTCCATCTCGAACATAGCGATGCAAAAAATCTTTTATTAATCTCACCAATTCTGAGCATGAAAACGCTGATACTTGCAGGAGGGAAGGGGACTAGGCTCTGGCCTCTTAGCAGGGAACTCATGCCGAAGCAGTTCATCAAGCTCTTCTCCGAATCTCTATTTCAGAAAACCGTTAGAAGGGCTCTATATCACTCCTCACCTGATGAAATCTACGTGATTACGAACAAAGAATACCGCTTCAGAGTTCTCGACGATCTGGAAGAGTTGGGCGTAAAAATCCCTGAAGAGAACGTGATTCTGGAACCCGAGGCAAAGAACACACTCCCCGCAATCTGTCTCGGCATTAAAGTCGCGGGAGAGGGAAAGTTTGCAGTGTTACCATCAGACCACCTTATTGAGGCAGATGAAGGATACCTGAGAGCTTTCAGGGTTGCTGAAAAGCTCTCTGACAGCCACCTCGTGACCTTCGGAATTTCCCCAACCAGACCACACACGGGTTACGGGTACATCAGGCCGGGAAAAAAGCTCGATGGCGGTTTTGAGGTTGAGCAGTTCAAGGAGAAACCTTCAGCGGAGCTTGCTGAGGAATATGTCTCAAAAGGCTACTTCTGGAACAGCGGGATGTTTGTCTTCGACTCTAAAATATTCGTAGAAGAGCTGGAAAAGCACGCTCCCGAATTCATGAAAGTGTTTGAGGAGGGTGAGAAAGCGTATGAGCACATTCCAGAAGCTTCAATTGACTACGCAATTCTCGAGAAGTCTGAGAGAGTTGCTGTGGTGCCGATCAACACCTTCTGGAGCGACCTCGGCAACTTCGACTCGATTTACGAGGTGATGGAGAGGGATGATGAGGGGAATGCAATCAAGAGCAACAATTGCATAGCAATCGACTCTAAAAACAACCTCGTAATCACTCAGCGACTCACGGCTTTAATTGGCGTGGAGGATTCCATTATCATTGACACCGATGATGCACTACTAATTGCTAAAAGAGGAGAGGCGGAGAAGGTCAGAGAGGTATACAAACTGCTGGCAGAGAGGAATGACAAGGTGGTCGAGGTTCACAGAACCGCCTACAGACCATGGGGATGCTACACGGTGCTTGAGGAAAACACGGGCTACAAGATAAAGAGGATAACCGTGAAGCCGGGGAAGAGGCTGAGCCTGCAGAGGCACTACCACAGGAGCGAGCACTGGGTTGTTGTGAAGGGGACTGCGAGAATAATTGTTGACGGTGAAGAGGTTCTGCTGAGAAGCGGGGAGAGCACCTTTGTCCCTGCAGGAGCGATTCACAGGATAGAGAACCCCGGAAAAGTCCCACTTGAGGTAATAGAGATACAGATAGGGGAGTACCTTGAGGAGGACGACATTGAGAGGTTCGAGGACGATTTTGGGAGGTGAAGGCAATTGATTTCCGCCCTTCATTCATTCTTGAAGTGAAAATTTTTCACTTTTTAGTGGGCTAAATCGAAAAGGTTATATACCTGTTATTGTTATAATAATAATGCTAATGGGGGGCTATAAGGCCCATTAAGGAGGTGGTGAGATGAGGAGAATGGATGAGAAGGGTGTGTCGCCAGTGATCGGCGTGATACTGATGGTGGC
>NZ_JACDNT010000030.1 GCF_017656475.1 Archaeoglobus sp. | reverse complement strand
ACATGAGGATAGTGAAGCTAACTTAGTCAATTCTGCACTCCTCTGGACTTTTATCTTCCCTCAATCTCAAAAATACCGGTGCTCTGAGCTTTCCATCCTCTGTGAATTCGAGAAACTCCACCTCGCAGACGTACCTCGGCTTAACCCAGTGCACGTTCTTGGTTTCGATATCAAAATGCGGTTTTTCAACTTCAATCTCTCTCAGCTTTTTCGAAAACCAGGTCAGAAATTCGGAATCGAAGCCGGTTCCAACATTTCCGACGTGCCTTAATTTTCCGTCCTCATAAACAGCAAGGACAAGGGAGCCGAAAGTCTCACCCCTCTCACCCTCTCCCTCAATCCAGCCAACTATAACGCAATCCAGAGTATTTTTCTTCTTTATCTTTTTCCAGAGGTTACTTCTCTTACCTATCAAGTACTTTCCGTCCTTTTTCTTCGCCACGATTCCCTCAAGCCCCATTTCCACCGCTCTCCTGTAAAGCTCCTCTCCATTCCCCTCAATCCACTCTGCCATCACGACTCTCCCTCTGTTATGAAGAATCTCCGAAAGTATCCTCTTTCTCTCCATCAGCTCCAAATCCACGACCCAGCCGTCGCAGTAGAGGACGTCGAAAACAATGTAAACTGCAGGAATCGTCTTGCTGAGAATTTCAATCTTGAATTTGCTATCGACATGCTCCCTCTTCTGAAGCAGCGGAAAGGAAGGTTTTCCGTCCTTTATTACAACAATCTCACCGTCGAGAATTGCATTTCTCTCAACTGCTTCCAGAACCTTCAGCTCAGGATAGCGGTAGGTTATGTCAAACAGCCTTCTGTTCTGCAATCTCAGCCTTCTCCTCTCCACATCGACAAAGGCCAAACACCTTGTTCCGTCCCACTTTACCTCGTAAATGTGGTCCTCGCTACTGAATGGCTTTGACCTTACCGCTAGCATCGGTTTGATTTTCTTCTCGAACCAGCTCATTTGACTGCCTCAAGGCTCGCTTTAAGAGCATCTATTAATGACTTGACTTCCTCAACACCCTCACTGACAACAATCTCTCTCCCGGAGAGCTTGGCTTCGATGAGCTGCATGAGTGCTTCTTTGTACTCGTCCCTGAACTCTCCCAGCTTGAGTGGCTTCTTCATCGCAAGAATCAGTTTCTTGGCAAGCTCCAGCTCTTCTTCAGTGATGTCTGCCTTAGCGCCCCAGCCAGGGAGTTCCAAAGGACTTCTGACTTCATCAATGTAGTGCAGCTGAGCAAGAACTATTCCTCCATCGTAGGGGCGTAAGGCAACAAGGTTCTCCTTCCCGCGCATGGTCATCTTTCCAATTCCCATGCTGTTGGTCTCCTCCATTGCCCTCTTGAGCAGGTAGTACGCCTTCTCACCACCCTTGTCGGGCGAGATGTAGTAAAAGCTGCTGTAATAAATTAGTCCGAGTTCAGCGGGGTCGAAAAACTGCCTTATCTCGATGCTTTTCGTGGATTTTAGAGGTATCTTTTCGAAGTCTTCATCGGTGAGAATGACGTATTCATTTTTCGATATTTCATACCCTCTGACAATTTCCCCATCCGAGACTTCTTTTCCGCACTTCTCGCAGACCTTCCTGTATCTAATCCTTCCCCCATCTGCGGAGTGGAGGAGATGGAATTTAATCTCTTTCTGTGTGGCGGCCTTGTAAACCTTCACGGGTATGTTTACGAGACCAAAGGATATACTCCCCTTCCACGTTGCTCTCATACTTTGAATATAAGCGCACTCGGTAAAAAACACTTTTCTCCATTAACATGATAAATTAAAATACAAAGTTGCAAATCAAATATGTATCAGATAAAAACATTTAAGTACTGTTATACGTATAAGATTTGTATGATTGAAGAGGTGTTTGAATTGAGCAACAACGGAAAGGCGAGAAAATGGCACGATTTTTATGGTGGAAAGATCGAAATCCTTCCAAAGGTTCCAATCAGAAGTCTTGACGATTTTAGCATCTGGTACACGCCTGGAGTGGCGGAAGTTTGCAACGAAATCGCTGAGGATGAGGAAAAGGCTTACGATTACACCAACAAGTGGAATCTTGTGGCGATAGTCACTGATGGTTCAAGGACTCTGGGTTTGGGTAACATAGGACCCCAGGCCGCTATGCCGGTCATGGAAGGAAAGGCTTTGCTTTTCAAATACCTCGGCGCCGTTGATGCATTCCCTGTTACTCTGGCAGAACAGGATGCTGACAAGTTTATTGAAATTGTTAAGGCCTTATCTCCGACATTTGGAGGTATAAACATTGAAGACGTTTCCTCTCCGAAGTGCTTCTACATCCTCGAAAGGCTGCGGAATGAGCTCGACATCCCGGTCTGGCATGACGACCAGCAGGGGACGGCTACTGCGACACTCGCTGCCCTCATCAACGCCCTTAAAATTGTTGGGAAGGACATCAGCGAGGTCAAGATTTCAATAATTGGTGTTGGTGCTGCCAACTTCGCCACCATAAGGCTGCTGAAGGCTGCAGGTGCTGACCCAAAGAAGATGTTCGTCGTGGACAGCAAAGGCATACTCCACCCGGACAGGCCCGATTTGAAGGAGAATAAAGGATACAAGTGGCAGCTCTGCCTTGAGACCAACGGTGAGGGGAGAACCGGAGGGATGGAAGAGGCAATAAGGGGCACAGACGTTCTCATCGCCGCAAGCAAACCCGGACCGGGAGTGATAAAGAAGGAGTGGATAGCGGAGATGAACGATGACGCAATAGTCTTTCCACTTGCTAATCCAACTCCTGAAATCTGGCCCTGGGAAGCGAAAGATGCTGGAGCAAGGATTGTGGGCACCGGAAGGAGCGACTTCCCCAATCAGGTAAACAACTCCCTCGTCTTTCCAGGAGTTTTCAGGGGTGCTCTGACCGTTAGGGCGAGAAAGATAACGGATGAAATGTGTCTGGCTGCTGCAAACGCCCTTGCAGAGTTTGCCGAGAGGAACGGGCTCAGTGAAGACTACATAATCCCAAGAATGACTGAAAAGGAAGTTTTTCCGGAAGTGGCAACCGCTGTTGGAGTTAAAGCCGTGGAACTCGGAATTGCAAGAATACAAATGAGAGAAGAGGAGATTTACGAGATAGCTGAGCTAATGATCTCAACCACACAGAGGAAGATAAAGAAGCTTTACGAGCTAGGGTTCATAAAGGAGCCACCTTCTTAATTTTTAAATCTGCTTCAATGCCGAAAGAGCTACAATAAAAAATTTAAACAATTTTTGACATTTCTTAGCATGCGAGTTCGGCCGCTGACGAATGAGGAAATACTAGAAATTGTCTTGGAGATGCTGGTAAACAGATTCAAGGGCAGAGAAAATCCGGCTGCATACAGAATTTTAGCGAGGAATCCTGTGTTGTTAATGAAATTTGCGGAGTTCAGAGATGAAATGATGATGAACGGAAAACTGGACTCGATTTTAAAAGAAAAGATTGCGATAAAAGTTTCTACCGTCAATGAATGCAATCCGTGCTACGTCAGCCATAAAATGAAGCTCGAAATATCTGGTCGCTCAGAGAATGCGAAAGACGAGAAGGAAAGGGCTGCCTTACGATTTGCTGAACTCGCTGCGATGAACAGAGGCAAGGTAAGCGATGAAATGTTCGCTGAACTATTTAAACACTTCAGCGAAGAGGAAATGCTGGAAATAACTCTCGTCATAAGCCTTTACATGTTCTTAAACACGTTTAACAGCTTGCTGGTTGATGTGTAAAGCGTTTGGCCCTGGCTAGAAGCGAATGAAACGCTGGAATTTATACATCAGCCTTATAGATTTTCCACTTGAAATACGAAAATACGACAAATCCAGGAGAAGATAGCAGGAAAAACCTTGCCCGAAATTTAAAACGTATCGCTTGAGATAAAAAATCCGTTTTTGTTTGAAGGAATTAGTGGTGTACTTTCGAGGAGAATGCCAATAAATCAGGTTGAGTTGATAGTTAGAGACATTTTAGAGGATGTGGTTGCGGTACCAAATCCAGACGATTTGGCGCTTGAAGTAGCAATAAAAACTGGCTGCTCGCTTAGTTCATAGGGACAGTTAAGTGACGAATTCAGTGTTGATTACGAATGACAAGATAATGGCCAGCAATGCTAGGAAAGCAGGCATTGAGGATTATTATCTGGTAGAGGACTTCGATAAAGCGGTAAAAGGTTAGAGGAAATAAAATAATTGTTTTGAAGGCTTACTATGGAAAACAAAGAAACTACAACAGCTTCAAAATCGACCAGAATTGATACACTGTAAACAGTACGGTTGGTATTATGGCGCAAACGAAAGCCTCTTTCAGCTCAATCTCTCTCGCATACCTCAAAGCAAAACTCCATATTGTTAAAGACCACATAATCACAGCAATATTAACAATCAGGTTTGAGTAAATCAAATCTTTCGGGATTATTGAGACTATTATTGCTCTCACAACGTCTGGATTTTGCTGTAACTGAACCAAGCTAATTTCCGGGATTCTAGCAATTGCGATATAGTAGAGAGACATGGGGACCGTGATAAGAGAGCCAACCAACGACGGAAAAAAGCCATATCCAACGAATTCAAAAGTTCTCCTGAAATCTCCCTCACCTTCAAAAAAGAACGCTGATAATCCATGCATTATAACCGCTATTATCACCCAGACGGCAAATACTCCGACAAAGCTACTGATAATACCGATATAGCCACCAATTTTAAAAAATACGCTCAATCTATCTGGCATGACTTCTGAGAGCTTAGTTATGATTGTATACTGGTTTAAAGCTACCAGTGTTGCCAGGAGCAGTACAATTAAAGCTGGTTTGCTCAATTTAGTGTCATATTCTCTCATTTCAGCAAATAATTCATCAGGATTGCTAATAAGTTTCATGATATCAGGTGTGTATGACATATTAAAGCTTTACTATGTTGTATCAAAACAAAAATTTTAAAAGTCATGAGCTATCAGAACACAATGACATTGGTTATTGAGGTGGTAGGATGCATGCTGTGAAAGATTGGAATGAAGAAATGATGAAGTGGCTGGCAGTTGGGATGTGCTTGGTGATGGTAGGGATGGCTGTGATGCCTTGTATGGGTGTTGGAATTGGAGAAGCTTGGGCTGTGGGCGGATACTTGCTTGAAAAAAATAGTGAAAACTGGAATGCGGAAGCAGGATTAGGATGGAGTATTTCAGGGCTAATAGTATCGTCTCTGTATGGTGCTGCAGTTGGAGCTGCAGTTGGAGCCGCACCTGGGGCAGTAGTTGGTTTTGGAATAGGACTTTAATCATGCGTCACTTCAATTTTTTAAACAATTAAATTTGAGGTGATTACATGAACAAAGAAATGTTGGGCTCGTTAATAATTGTCCTATTTGGGAGCTTATTATTAATTGTTACTCTTATACAATTTAATTCCAGCCCATCAGTGCACAAAACAATTTACTTCTGTTGTGGAAGTTTATTTGGGATAGGTATGTCTCTATTAAGTTTTAAAGCTGAAGAGACTAGAAAAGTAGGCCCTAAAAGAGGATTGAAGGCTCTCATAAAACTTGTTTTAATCTTTGTAATTTTACTCCTGCCTATATATGTCGCTCCTTTCTACTATGTTTACCTGTATGATAATATTACATGGCTTTTACTATATATCTCTGGAACCTTGATAAATGGTGGAATCGCTATGTTGATACTTACATGGCGGAGAAGAGAAGTTTTAAAACTTACTAATGAATTTAAATTAACACCAAAGCTTTTTATTGTCACTTCAACTTCTATTATGCTGCTTACTACCGGTTGTGCGGTTATGTATGCTTTCCATTCTACATTTTTCACGATTCTAGGAATAATATCGATTTTCTTTGGATTTGTTTTTTTAGTTTATGCTGTAAAAATTATATTATTAGTGAGGACTGCTATACTATGAAAAGAATAAATTTAAGTTTAATTTTTCTATCTATTATAATTTATTTCTTGGGATTAGTCAAAGGTTATTTATCTCCTATAATTCGTATTGATTTTGAAGTGCGAAATCTCAGCTTAAATCAAATCGAAGCTAACTTATCATATATTGAAATCTTAGAAAACAACATCTTCGTAGTTGTTTGTGAAGTACTCGGAGGGATTTTTCTATTACCTGTAATAAATTCGTTGTTTTTTAGTGGATTTACCGTAGGGTTAATTATAAATAACTTAATTGTATTAAACAATGGCTTAAAAAATTCTTTACTCATTATTCTTCCCCACGCCATTTTTGAGATCCCCGCGATAATCATTGCAGGAGCCGCTGGCTTCAAAATCCCTTATGAAATTGTAAGATACTTAGCAGGCAAAAAAGAAACAATACTGACGAAAGAAGACGTAAAGGAATATCTAGCCCTCGTCTTTATCTCAATCATCTTGATCGTAATAGCCGCATGGATAGAAGCTAACGTAACGCTGAAAATAGCCAAGGCCATGCTGAACTTGACAATGTAACGGGAAACTCTCACTATGAAATTCGGTGAAGAACAATTTGACAGTTTTTGCTTAAATTGTAGATTGTCCAAGAGATTTAAACATCTCTCAGTAAGCTGAACTGCCCACAATACTAAAAGAAAAATTGGAAAAAGTTACTTCAGCTTCGGAATAATCTCTTTACCTATCAGTTTAATGGACTTCTTCTTGTCTGGGCCAATCGGGCTGCCGGCAACAACCTGAGTAACGCCAGCCTTCGATAGCTCGTTGATTCTCTCTATGACGTCATCAGGTGTTCCGCTGATCGAGAAGATGTCAATCATCTCGTCCGTCACGCTCTTCGCAACTCCACCCCAGTCGCCCTTTGTGAAGGCGTTGTTCAAAGCCTCTCTGACAGCATTCACCGCATCTTCACTCAGACCGTGCCTCTCAAGGACTGTTGGTGGGCTGCCAGCAACGATAAATGCTACAACAATTCTTGCCGCATTTCTTGCCTTGTCTCTGTCCTTGTCAACGCTCATTGATGCATAGGCTACGGTGTCAAACGCATCTCTGCTCTTTCCTGCTTTGGAGAGCCCGGCATCGATGCTCTCCTTAGCCACTTCAAAGTCCTTGGGGTGCGAGGCGTTAATCAGAACACCATCTCCAAGCTCTGCGGCGAGCTGAAGCATCTTTGGACCCTGAGCACCGATATAAATCGGAATGTTTCCTGCTTTGAAGCCAAGCTTTGCACCGTTGAACTTGAAAATCTCGCCGTCATACTTAACGGCTTTGCCCTCTGTGAGCTGCCTGATTATTTCAACAGCCTCCCTCATTCTCTTCAGAGGCTTCTCCCAGGTTATACCAATTCTCTCGAAAGTAACCTTGTCTCCAGCTCCAATTCCGAGAACCGCTCTGCCTCCGCTGATTTCATTTATCGTTCCAATTGCGGAAGCGGTCAGGGCGGGGCTGATGTGGTATGGGTTGGTCACACCCGGACCGAGCTTAATCGTTCTTGTCTTCATGGCGAGGATTGTCAGCATCGAATAGACGTTTCTGTTGTTGTAGTGGTCCGTAATCCACGTGTGGTCAAAACCGCTGTCTTCAGCCAGTTTCACATAGTACTCAAGCTCGTAGTACTTCATATCTGGCACAAACTCAATTCCAAACTTCATAATATCACCAGTTAAGGGAAAAGCAGAAAAGCAAATAATCTTTTCGATTTATTTTGGTCGGTGGCTAAAGACGTGCTGGAAAAGCCCTTTAATATTGAATACCTGCGAAAGCGTGTTGTGAAGTACATCAATGAGAGAATTTAAACCCAGAAATGAGTAAAAGGGGCATTGAAAATTTTCAAAGTTCTTTTTTTCGTCAAACGGCGTTTAGCGTATGTTGAACATTAACAAAACTTTTTTAAACTTCGAAGAGAAAAATTGAAAAGCATGCCGACGATATCGCGGATTCAAAAGATTAAAGAATACCTTTCTAAAAGAAAACTATCCCAGCGTAGGAAAGTTGGTGTACTTGTTGATGGACCAAACATGCTCAGAAAGGAGTTCAATATAAACTTAAAGGAGATTAGGGAAATTCTTTCTGAGTATGGGGATATTAAGATTGCTAAGGTTTTCCTCAATCAGTATGCAACCGAAAAACTTGTTGAGGCAATCGAAAACCAGGGATTTGAACCCATCGTAACATCAGGAGATGTGGATGTCAGGATGGCTGTTGAGGCCATGGAGATGATATACAACGATTCCATTGACGCAGTTGCACTTGTTACAAGGGACGCCGACTTCAAGGCTGTTTTAATTAAAGCGATGGAAATGGGGAAGGAGACGATAATCATAGGTGCCGAGCCAGGATTTTCAACAGCACTCAAAAACTCTGCGGACATAGCAATAGTTCTTAATGAGGATGAAGACACACCAAAAAACGATTTTGAGGAGGAAATAATAGAGGTATGAAACTATTTTTATTCGAATTCGCAGCGTGCGGTGAGAAATTAGAGGACAGTACCGCCGTTGAAGGTCTTGCGATGTTTAAATCTGCGTTCGAGGGTTTCAAGAACTACTTTGAGGTAACCGGGTTCGTAAGACCTGAATTTACCCACCTTTTTTCCCTTCCTGCAGATTCTCTGGATTCACTTGAAAGGTATCTTGAGGAAAGCGATGCTTTTCTGATTGTCGCCCCAGAGGACGATTTTCTGCTGTACAACCTGACAAAGAAGGCGGAGAAGTATGCTGAAAACCTCGGTTCCTCAAGCAGGGCTATTGCGGTAACATCAGACAAGTGGGAGCTTTATAAAAAGCTGAAGGGGAAAGTTCAGGTTCCCGAAACCTCATTGAGAGAGCTTGACTGCAAATTTCTCATAAAGCCGCGCACGGGATGTGCTGGAGAGGGAGTGGAGTTCAGTGAAGTAGTACCGGAAGGTCACATAGCTCAGGAGTATATCGAGGGGATGAATTTGAGCGTCAGCCTTGCGATTGGTGAGGAGATAAGGTGTCTGAGCGTTAACGAGCAGCTCCTTGACGGTTTCAGGTATGCCGGGGCTATCGTTCCCGCTAGAATATCCGAAGAGGTCAGAAAAGAGGTTGTTGAAGAGGCTATAAAGGCTGCTGAATGTGTAGATGGCCTGAATGGTTATGTGGGTGTCGATGTCGTATATTCAGATCAGCCTTACGTAATTGAGATTAACGCAAGGCTCACAACACCAGTTGTTGCATTCTCCAAGGCTTACGGTGTAAGCGTTGCAGATTTTCTCTCAGGAAAAGAAGTCAAGCATGTGAGAAGACAGATTCTCAGAAAAAGTGAAAAAGCTGAAAATCCATACGTAAAGGTTGGAAAATATGGAATTGAAGTTGCTGATATGGATTAGCCGAACAACCTTCTCAGGAATCCCTTCTTCTCCTTTTTTGCCTCCCCCTTTTCACTCTTCTTCTTTTTCTTCTTTGCTTTTTTCTCCTCCTTCGGCTTTGTTATGCTCACGGCCTCACCGTGCTTGCTCTTTCTGCTCCTCACCCTCACTATTACAGGTCTTTCAAGCTCGGGACTGACAATCATCGCATGCCCCGGTGGGAGGCGTTTGATTTCCTCAACCATCTCGGCAGTTATGCCTTCAACTCCGTTTTTAATCGCGTTTATGTCGTTGGGGTTCGTCACTCTGAGAATGATTTGAGTGTTGCACTGGCTTATCACGTTTTTGTCAACTCTCGCGGGTCTCTGGCTGATAACCATCAGTCCGAGGCCGAACTTTCTACCCTCGCTGGCTATTGTCCTGAGTATTCCCGTTGAAACCGCCCTGTCGAATCCCCTCTCGGGGATGAAGTTGTGAGCCTCTTCAATCACAATCATTCCCGGTTCAACCTCTCCCCTCTTCCTCAGCTCGAATAGTTTTGTGCAGACTCTCGAAACGATGAGGTCTTGATAAGCAGGATCAACTCCGCGAAGGTCGATTATTGTAGCCTTTCCACGCTGAAGAAGCTGTTTAAGGTCAGTTGGCTTCTCTCCAAACAGCCCGGATTCATCGACCTTTGCCAGCGCTCCCAGAAGGGTCCACTTTCCGTTGTGCTTTATGCTCTCAACTTCATCCATAATGTCCTTAATCGTATAATCTTCATCCTTCAGCTCCTTCAACGCCTGATAAAGCAAAGCCTGGGCGGTGGGATTTTTTAATCCAGTAAGCTCGATGATCTCCTCCGCAGTCAGATTGACACCGTCGAGCACAAGCAAACCGTCAGCCCTATCTGCGAACGGTGATATTGGGGGAACGAGTATCCTTATCTGGTCTTCGTAGCCCTTTGGTTTAACTCCGAAATCACCATCAACGCTGTCATTGGGATATCTCATTGAATGATATTCGCCATGAGGGTCGATAATCAGCAGTGGAACGTTTTGATCAAGCAACTCTTCTATGATTACACCCGCAGTGTAGCTCTTCCCACTTCCAGTTTTCGCAAGAATGCATACATGCTTTTGAACGAGACTGTTGGGGTCAAGCTTGACCTTAACCCCCGTGTCGCCAAGAAGACCAACATAAACTCCATTCTCGCTCAGCCCAAGAACCTCGGCTATAAGCTTCTCTTCAGCAAGAAAAACGCTCTCTCCTGGAACGAACGGGCTTCTCGGAACCTTCAGCCTTCCGTCCTCCCTCTTTCCAAGAACGATAGCCTTTCCGATAAAAACCTCCTTTGAGCCGTTTGCAATCTCCTTAATCTCCCTGCTCCTGACATTAGATTTCGCAACGATGCTCTCCACATAGGCAACAACCCAACCATCAACATCATTCCAAACCTTAACGTAATCTCCCCTTTTCACCTGCTTCTGGTTGAAAATTACAAAGTTGAACTCAAACGGTGAAGCTTCGCCGTAAATCTTACCTATAGCTCCTTTCATCGTTGAAACTCTTTTCTGGCTATTTTTAACATTTTTCCCCACTTAAACGTTAGAGCAGTATGAAGAAAAACATGGACTCGGCGGGATTTGAACCCGCGGCCTCCGCCTCGCAAAGGCGGCGCTCTCCCGCTGAGCTACGAGCCCTCGTGGTCATTTTACTCCAAGGGATTAAAAAGGTTTACGTTGCAGGTGAAGAAATCAATCAATTTTTTAAGTGCGAGACAACGTGGATTATGAAGCCGCAGAAGATCGCTGAAGGTTACGAAGATGTTACCATAGGAATTTTCGGCTCCCACTCAGCCAAGGAAATTGGAATGGCTGCAAAGGCTTGGGGGTTTAAAACTGCAATTGTAGTGCAAAAGGGAAGAGACAAGCTCTACACCAAGTACAACAGTCACCTCTACGACGAGATAATAATGGTTGAAAAGTTCAAGGATATGCTCAACAGAGAAATTCAGGATAAACTTCTCGAGCTTAACACGATTTTCATACCCAACAGGAGTTTTGCAGTCTATGTCGGATACGATGGCATAGAGAATGAATTTGAGGTTCCTATTTACGGAAACAGGTTCATGCTCAGAGCAGAGGAGAGAAATCATCCGAAAAATCAGTACTACCTGCTCGAAAAAGCTGGTTTGAGGTATCCTAAGGAGTTCAAATCTCCGGAGGAGATCGACAGGCTTGTCGTGGTTAAGGTTCAGCAGGCGAAAAATCCTCTCGAAAGGGCCTTTTTCTACGCGGTCTCTCCTGAAGACTACTACCAGCAGGCTGAAAGATTGCTGAAGGAAGGAGTAATCGACGAGGAAGGACTCAAGAAGGCAAGAATTGAAGAGTACGTTCTCGGAGCGAGGTTCAACGCCAACTTCCACAGCTACGCCATGAAAGACGTCTTCGGAAATTTCGACTTCGTTGGGTTTAGCGATAGAAGACAGGTCAACTTGCAGGGATTCCTGAATCTTCCGGCAAGGGAACAGCTCAAGATAAACGTTCCTGTAAAGAATGAAGAGATTGGGCACTTTGGAGTTACCATGAGGGAAAGCAAGCAACAGGAAGTCTATGAAGCTGCTGAGAAGTTTATCGAGGCCTGCAAAGCGGAGTTCCCGCCCGGAATAATAGGGTTGTTTGGTCTCCAGGGGGCGATGGCATACTCTCCGGAGGATGAAACAAAGCTGGAGTTTGTGATTTTCGATGTATCTTTCAGAGTTCCGGGTGATCCTGCTATAGGCCCCACTTCTCCTGAAATGAGGAACCTCACGCTGAAGCACGGAGTGAGAATCGAAGACCCCTTAGACCTGACGATGATGGAAATAAAAAAGGCAATGGAACTGCAAAGATTGGGAGAAATAATCACTTAGCCAGCTTCGAGTAGCTCAATACCGTCGTCTGTAAGCTTAAGTTTTCCATCCTCTTCTTTTACAAAGCCTTCCCTGATAAGCCAGTCTAAGTTGAACTTGAACTGGAAGTCTGAAAGTTCAAGCTCTTTTTTCAACTCCTCTCTCGTCTTGCCCTGAACACCTATCGCGGCAACAATCTGCCTTCTTATTGGGCTCATTGAGGCCTTGAAAAGCCTCTCATGGTGTTCTCTATCTCTAACTTTCTCACCCATCAAACTCACCTCAAAAAATATATCGAAAAGGTTTAATTTAACTCTTTCCCACGTTTTATCAAGCAGTCATATCCGTGACCAAAATCCTTAAATTGCTTCTTGATAAGGAAAAGTTGAGCCGGGGTTGCCGAGCGGTAAGGCGACGGCCTGCTAAGCCGTTGGGCGTTGCCCGCGTGGGTTCGAATCCCACCCCCGGCGCTTTTTCCAACAGCAATAAATCCGAACTTCCAGCAATTGTCAAAGCATTTATTTCTCTCAACCAGAGGATGTATGTGAGCGGCCCACCGGAAGATAAAGAACTTGAACTGCGAGAGCATATCGAAGAACTCAGAAAAAGGCTGGTTAGAATCTGCATAATCCTGATTGCTGCAGTCTCAGTCTTTTACTACGTCTCCTATCCCTACTTGCTTTCCTTCTGGTACTCGCTTGTTGGTAAAAATCCTATATATGTCTTCACGCCTCTTGAGTGGGTTGTGATAAGGCTCAGCTTCTCAGTAATAACGTCTCTCCTATTTCTTTATCCGTACATAATCTACGAACTTTACCTTTTTGCCAAGCCGGGGCTTTACGATCATGAAAGGAAGTTTTTGAAGGCAATCCTGATTCCGAGTTACGGAATATTCCTTTTTGGAACTTTCTTCGCCTATAAATTCGTAGTGCCGATCCTTTACAGCATTGCCCTGGGTGGTGCGGCAGATCCCTACCTCTCTGCAGAGAAGACCTTGACCAACGCGTTCAAATTGCTAATATCTTTCGGATTCTTTTTCCAGATCCCGCTTTTCATGGTGCTGTCAGACAGGTTTGGTATAGTAAAGTACTCCACATACAGGAGCCTGAGAGTTCCCGTCTACATTCTTATTCTCGTCTTTGTTACAAACCTCACAATGGACTTTACCGGCCTAACTCAGGTAGCAAGCCTCGTTCTTTTTGTCGTCATGTACGAGACTGGATTATTGATTCTGAAGGTTCTAAACAGCCGAAAAAACTAAGGCTTATTGATGGGCGGCAGCGTTGTAAAGCTGAACCTGTGAGTGAAAAAGACTTTTCGAAAGTCTGAAAGAACTATATCTCTCAAAAGAATCTCTGAGAATGAGGCTTATGTTTACACACTCGCAGGAAGAAATTTGTAAATAGTTGAAATGTAACGGAGAAAAAATTTGCTCTTGTAGCCGTTTTTTGAAAGCATACAAATTTCTTGAAGTTGAAGAGGGCGAGAAGACAGATGTGAAATCTTTTGTGGATACTTTACTCAAAATCAGCTACATGATCGAGAATTTCCAGAAATTGTAGAGATGGAGTGCGACCCTGTGGTGGTTAGCTCCGAAGGCAAAGATGACAACAAACATTTTTATAACTAAAAATTAAGTAGATTTCATGTACAGGATAATGCCTTTAAAGGTTGCTGAAATCAGCGTGCCGCTTGGCGCCGTTCTGATGATGGGAGATATGAGAGTGATGACTACTGGCCCGGTTTACGTCTGGGTTATTGACGGTGAGGATGAGAAAATAGTTGTTGACTCAGGAGTTGAAGAAGCAAAGAACGGGTTGTTTCACGGATTTCCGGGTAAAGGTGGAGGGGAGAAGGGATTGAGGGAAGCTTTGGAGAGTGTCAACCTCAAGCCAGAGGATGTGGACAAGCTCATAATCACCCACCTGCATTTCGACCATGCCGCCAATGCAAAGCTTTTCACCAACGCGAGAATTTACGTCCAGAGGAGAGAGTGGGAGTCTGCTTTAAATCCTCCTCTTCACTACCGCGAGATTTACGATGCCAGCATGCTGCACCCGCTTGAGGAAATGGACCTCTGCCTTATTGAAGGTGACGTGGAGATTGCTGATGGTGTCAGGACAGTGCTTCTTCCCGGCCATACCAAGGGATTGCAGGGTGTTGCGGTTGAGACGGAGAGAGGGAAGTATCTCATCGCAGGAGACCACTTCTACACGTATCTCAACTTCTTCCCTCCGAAGCATCCCATTCAAATGACTGACATTGCAGGAAACACTGTGGAAATTCCAGCCTCTTCAATCCCCTTCCTCCCGCCGGGACTGCATGTCGACCTGACGGAGTGGTACGAGAGCTGTTTCAAAGCTTTAAGCTATGTGAAAAGGCAGAATATCCTCCCCGGCCACGATCCCAGCCTGGAAGGGAGAATCTTTCCTTAATTTCAATTTTTCGAAGTACTGAGGTATGAGTTATTACATGCACAACAACCAGAAGGTTTATCTTTAGCTTCGTTTACTTTAACTCAGATGGAAGCTGTTGAGGAAACAGATACCAACTCAAAAATTGCCGATAAAATCCTCGAAAACCTGATGAGAGTCTATAGCATTGATGAAATTATGCAAACAGTGAGGAAAAACAAGGATAAGTCGATTTACCTATGTGTGAAGAGAAGCAAGCCTGAATCACCGAAGATTTTTGTGGATTCGAATGGAAATCACTGCTACCGGTGCGACGAAACTCTGATGATACCCATTCCAAAGAAGTTTGTAATTCTTGAACCGGACAAGCTCTACTTCGAAATGACACTCAGGGCAAACATAATGCTCGCTCTGAACGGGGCTGAGGAGAGGGAGTTGCACCACTAACTTTTTTAAATTGCACCTTGTCCTTCAACCATGCGATACAGTGTCGGGGTACTTGGAGCTACGGGAATGGTTGGTCAGAAGTTCATCCAGATGCTCGCAGACCATCCTTGGTTCAAGCTGACGAGCCTTGCGGCATCGGAGAGAAGAGTCGGAAAGAAGTATGGAGAAGAGGTTGATTGGATAGTTTCTCAGGATGTTCCCGACATTGCAAAGGACATCGAAATGGTGCCGATGGATCCAAAGTATGTCGATGCCGACATCGTTTTCTCAGCATTGCCTTCCGACATCGCAAGAGAGGTTGAGCCGAAGTTCGCTGAGGCTGGGTTTGTGGTTGCAAGCAACGCGTCAGCTTACAGAATGGCAGAAGATGTTCCCCTCGTTATTCCGGAGGTGAATCCAGAGCATCTCAGGCTGATTGAGGTTCAGAAGAAAAACAGGGGCTGGGATGGGTTCATCGTCACCAATCCAAACTGCACGACCATTGTCCTAGTGCTTTCACTCAAGCCACTCGTGGATCTGGGGCTCAAGACTGTGAGAGTTGCGTCAATGCAGGCTTTGAGCGGTGCGGGCTATCCGGGAGTTCCTTCACTCGCAATAACAGATAACGTGATTCCATTCATAAAGGGAGAGGAAGACAAAGTTGAGGCGGAACCACTAAAGCTGCTCGGCAAGTTTGATGGCCAAAAAATAGAGTTTGCCAACATCAAAGTTTCAGCCTCATGCCACAGAGTTCCCGTTATCGATGGACACACCGAAGCTGTTTGGGTTGAGTTCGATCGCAGCGTGAGTGTTGAGGAAGCGAAGGCAGCATTTGAATCCCTGAAACCGCTTGACCTTCCAACATCCCCTGAGAAGGTGATAATCGTCAGAGAAGAGCCTGATAGGCCACAGCCGAGACTCGACAGAGATGCTGGCAACGGCATGAGCATCACCGTTGGCAGAATAAGGAAGGACGGTGAGAATGGGCTGAAGTATATAGTTATGGGCCACAACACGGTCAGAGGGGCTGCGGGAGCGAGCATCCTCAACGCTGAACTTATGGTGAAAGAGAAGATTATCTAACAAAACTGAAATATATTTGAACTACTTCTATTTTTTGGGGTGCTTGGTTGCAGCCGGAGAGAGAGCTTACAATATCTTCTGCACTGAAACAGGTTCTTGTTCCCTTAACTCTCTGCCTTATTTTCGACTTAGGTGCTGGTATCTTCCTCGGAATCAGCTTTGAAAAGCTCCTCACAACCTATCCTGAAATCCTTATCGTAATTCCGGGACTAATGGGACTGAGGGGTAACGTCTTTGGCTCCCTTGGTTCAAGAATCTCAACATCCCTGTATCTCGGTTCGTCCGATCCGTCGATCAGAGACGAGTACATATCAAAAAATGTGTTTTTCAGCATCTGGGCTGCAACAGTTCCCGCCCTTATCCTCTTCATGATTGCTGCGATAAAGTTTTTTGGAAAGGAGGGTTTGACAACAACCTTTCAAATAATTCTTGATTCCAGCGTCATGATTTCTGCAATTCTCGGAATTTTTACGGCAATAATCGTAATTGAGAGCTTCAGAAGAGGACTTGATCCCGACAACATAATGGGGCCCGCAGTTACCACATTCGCCGACCTGGTTTCAATCCCGTCAATTGTGCTTTTCATCTTCATCTTCGAGAGATATGCAGCAGCCTGGGTATCAACCATGATTTTGGCAGTTATTCTGACAGTGTCCATCTACCTGTCCGTAAGAGGCGGATACGACAAAAAAGCTTACAAGGAGGTGTTAATGATAGTTTCTCTGCTCGCTCTCATCCAGAGCGTGACCGGAAACATTTTGCAGGAGTTCAGCGAAATAATACACAGGGCTGTGTTTCTGAGCTTCGCGTATCCGGCGGTGATAGGGAGCATAGGCAACTATGGCAGCATCATGGTTGCCAGAACCTCGACAAAGCTGCATCTTGGTGAACTTCCGAGCAGAAAGTTCGTCGATGCAGTGTATATTTTCCCAACCTCACTGATAATTGCTCCAATAATCTTTATCCTGGCCTTCTTCTCAGCCAGCATTTTTGCAGGTATGGCTTTACCAGAATTAAAGGATTTTCTCTACTTTCTTGCTGTGTATCTCGCGCTAACTGCGTTCGTTCTGCTCTTCTCAACCGCTCTTTCAATCTGGCTTCACCGAATGGGTGTGGATCCAGACAACGGAGGAATACCACTCACCACCACTCTAACAGACATTATTGGCACACTTAGTGTTGTGATTTTGGCATATTTAATTGCATAAAGTTTTTATTTGAGGAGGCACAGATAGCATTACAATTATTAGGAGGTGTTGCACTTGGACGACGAATGTCAAAAACTGCTTGCAGAAAAAGAGGCTTTGATCAGAGAACTTCAGGAAAAAGTCAGGGAGCTCGAATCGAAATTAAGATCTTACGAGATCAGGGAAGTTTACAAAGGAGTCATTCCGGATGAAGTTCTCGAAGAACTGGTGAAGCTACCACCCGAGCAGATGGTGATAGAGATCGGAAAGTATCTAAAAGAGAAGGGTTCAGCGGGTCAGGTTGAGGCAAAAAGAACTGTAACTGAAATCAAGCAGGAAATAGCCTCAGTTGAAGAGGAGGTATCGAAAGCTGAAAAGGAAGTCGATAAGACGATTTCGGCTATCACAGGTGCTGCAAAGGCGAAGGTTGGAGTTGATCTGAACTTCACACAAAAGTATGACAACGAGGGGAGTGATGTGGCTTTTCTTGGAGAGGACATAATGAAAACCTTAGGCGTTAAAGAGGGCGAATACATCACTGTAAAGAAAAACGGAGTCGTGAATTTAAGAGCAATCCCCTACTCAAAGGAAAGCTTCATTGTTATTCCCACATGGGTTAGGGAGAAGATTGGTGTGAAAGTAAACGATTTTGTGGAGGTGGTTAAGAAATGAGGCTGACACCGCAGATTGTTTTGATTGTTATTGTGGCGAGCCTTGTGCCTTTAGGGATTCTAAGCCAGCTTGTGATAGGTGGAATTACCGCATTCAGCGATGAGGCTAAAAAGGGTGTTACTGAGGTCAGCCAGGAATATCTCACCAAAGCTGGTCAGGAAGCTGTGAGGATGAAAGCACAGGATCTGGCGATGACAATTGAAAAATACATCGAAGCCAAGATGAAGCTTGAGAACAAAACCATGCTGACGACATATGATCTAATTAATGACCCCGAATTCTGGAATATCGGAGTGCAAAGCTGGGGTGCAAAAGAATACACATGGGTTGGTGCCGGTAACAAAGTAGCTGGAAGAGATCATGCAGTTCTTATAGCTCATCCTGCTTTTATAGGAAAGGAGAAATATCTCGGTGTTGATCTTGCACTATTGGGATGGAACAAAACAATGCCTGAGCTTTATAATCTGTTAGTTAAGATAGTAGAGAACCCCGATTCTCCGAAAGAGGTTTGCGGTTACTACACATGGAAGGACCCTTCAACTGGAGAGGAATTTCAGAAATATCTCTGCCACTACCCGACCAGCGTAAAAGTTTACGATCCGATCACAAAATCTGAAATTTGGGTGGTTGCTGGTACCTCAGCATACATCGACGGCTACTTCCAGTACCTCACCCAGAATCCTGAGAACCCGGCAGAGAATATTGCGGGTGAGATAAGCAAGAGCCTTGAGGAGGCGCTTCAGCAGGTTTACTACTCACTGGGTATTGCAGCGGCCATAGCTTTAATCTTCGTTGTTGTTCTTGCAGTCTTCACAACAACGACCATTACGAGGCCGATAATCGAGCTGAGCAACACTGCTGACAAGATCGCAGAAGGAGACCTTGAGGCTGAAGTTCCACATCAGGGAAGATCGGATGAAATTGGAATTCTTGCAAAGAGTATCGAGAGACTGAGAAGAAGTCTCAAAGTGGCTATGGAAAGCCTTGAGGAGGCACTGAAATGATAACGTACAAAAGACTCCTTGATGAACTCAAGAAGGAAGTTGGACCCATAGCTAAAATTTTTTTAAATAAAGCTATGGAAAGCCTCGGCTACGATGACGTAGATGAGTCAAACTACAAGGAAATACTAAGCGTTTTAAAGATGAATAAAGAATTGAGAGAGTACATTGAAATAATTGAAGAGAGGCTGGAGAAAGAGGGCTAAATACTCTCCCCAATCAACCTCTCCATTTCGGAGAGCATTTCATCAATTTTTTTCCTTGGGACGAAAATTACAAGAGATTTCGCAGCATTTCTTACCTCATCAAACCTCTCGACGAGTTCTTCTGCTGAGCTACAGTCATTGATTACATCAACAACCTTTTTGGACATTTTTCCGAGATAAAGCTCGGCTGTGCTTATGAGTGACTTCTTAAGGGAATCGAGATCACCAGGCGTGGAGCTTGTAGCTGAGATAACCTCATAGCTGCCGTCGAGAGCACTCGTAATTATCTGGTCGATCTCTTCCTCTGAAGGCATCTTAATGCCATACTTCTTGAGAATCGCTTCTCGTTCATCAGGTGTTGTGATGACTTCCTCTGTCAGACCGCCTTCCACTCCAACCTCCGTTTCGGGGAGATGCTCCACAACGGCACTCTTGTTCCACTCCAGAGCCTTTGCCACCTTTTCCTCATCAAGAATATAGACGTCAGCGACACAGTTCTCAAGGCTTAAAAGCTCTTCAAGAGCTTTTTCTCCTACAACCTCGCTTTTGCTAATCACTCTCTGAATTCCAGAGGCAACGATCTTACCGTTGCTAAAAAGTACTTTGGCCTTGGAAAGCTCACCTTTTTTGTAGGAAACCTCTATGTAGCCAGTAAATCCACTATCAGATAGTTCTCTCAATATATCTCTGAAATTTCCCCTTTTGCCGAGTTCCAGAACCTCTCCTTTCGGTACTAGCATATCCTCACACCATTGCGGTTATTTTTTCAACCGCCTTTTTTATTTCTATCTTGAGCAAACCGTAATTCGTCTTCTGATCTGCCACTATGCCGAAAATCAAATCTCCAGCCTTTGAAGCCACAATGCGATCTTTCTTACCGTCTATCATCACAAGTTCAGGTTCATCAGAGGATATTTTTCCAAGAACTTCTGAAGCTTTGTTGAATGCATCAGCGATTAGAGCGGCATAAACCTCATCCTCTTCGGAGAACATTGATTCCGCCTCGATCAAGGCTCCTTCCTTATCAACGATATACACACCTTTAACACCATTAACGCTGAGCATATCAGCTATCACGTTTTCGAACATGATATCACCTGCAATAAAAGTGTTATAAAAATAACTATTTAAAAGTTATGTCAAGTTAAATCCCCTTGAAATAACAGTTTGCAAAATTCCTCCTTTTCTTAGAGCAATTGCGTAGCTCAGAGCAACTGTAATAACCACTCCGAGCAATATCCCTATCCGTCCAGAGTATTTGTTAAAATACAGGGAGATTAGTGTGGCAAGTAGAGCCATCAGCAGTGCAACGAGGACTCCGAGGAAATAAATCGCAACCCCCTTTATTGCCAAGCTTTGAGGCTCTCGTTTCATCCACTCCGGCCTGAGTGTGCCCACTCTTGAGCCATCTGTATACCCCAATGATCATGGGGCCTATTGTCGGCAGTGCCATCGCATACAGCGTTAGAGCAACATTGCTTGTTACAAACTAGTTAAAAATGATAATGGTAATTCTATTCGATAATGTTTTCAACACTTCATTTCCCCCAAAACACAATGGAAGTAATCAAGGGAGTCAGGGTGATTGAGGGGCTGAACAGGGGAAAGTTTCCCTACTGCAATGTTGTCAAAGTGGGGGAAGTTGTCATCGACGCGGGAGCAGGAATAGAAGTTATGAGAAAATTGAGGGACAAAAAACTCATCCTCTCCCACCTCCATCCAGACCACTCGTCTGGAGCCTGGCTTTTTAAGGAAATTTTAGCCCCTGAGGAGGGCAAAGTTACTCTTGATTCACTCGCAAGACGGTTTGTCACACCCGAACTTATCGAAACTTGGAAGAGGTTTATAAGTACTGCTACAGGATTAAGAGAGTTTGAGTGTGAAAGATACGAGGAAGGAGTGATCATAGAAGAGCCGGAGATAGCTGCAATATCCGTTAAGGGCCATACAATAGACCACCACGTTTTTTTAATCGAACAAAAAGTTCTATTTGGTGGGGATGTGGATTTGACCTCCTTCGGCCCCTTCTACGGGAATCCTGAGGCCGACCCTTACCTCTTCGAGAAAGAGATTAACAAGCTGCTCGACCTCGACTTTGAAGTCTTTGTATCTGCCCACTCCAAGCCTGTTTTTGGAAAAGAGGAGGCTGTAAGTAAGATTATGGAGTTCAAGAACAAAATAAAAGAGAGAGAAGACAAAATTCTCGCTCTTCTTGAGGAACCGAGGAGCATAGACAAGATTGTTGAGCTCTCTCCAATTTACGGCAGGAAGCCCTACGCAAAAGAGATACTGGACTTCTTTGAAAAGATTATGGTGGAGAAGCACATCAAGAAGCTCGAAAAGGAAGGGAAGATAAGAGAAGAGGACGGAAAGTACGTTAAAGCCTGACTATGTTAACACCCAAGGACTGGAGAGTCTTGAAATAGCCGGGAAACGAGACTGAAACAACTTCTGCGTTCCTGCACCTAACTTCCCCAAGAAGTCCGAGGAGTGAGAATGCCAGAACCATTCGGTGGTCTCCGAATGAGTCCACAACACCTTTGAACTCCTTTTTACCCCCCTTAACAATCAACCCGTCCTTCAAAGGCCTGCAATCAACACCAAGAGCTTTCAGATTCTGGTAAATGCCTTCAATTCTATCTATCTCCTTTATTCTCAGATGTTCAGCGTTGTAAACTCTCGTCTCACCCTCTGCCACCGATGCAAGAACGGCAATAGTTGGAACGAGGTCGGGAATGTCGGAGGCATCAACCTCAACACCTTCCAGCTCCGACTTCTCTGCCTTCACTATCCCTTTCTCCTTGTCCCATCTAACCTTTCCCCCCATTTCCCTGGCTATGTCCACTATTCTTCTGTCACCCTGGGCAGAATCGAACATACCCTCAATCGTTACCTCTCCCGCAATCAAACCAGCAGCAATAAGGTAGCTTGCCGACGAAAAATCTGCTGGAACCTCGTACCTTCGCAGCCTGTAATTCTGTGAGCCGGGTATGGTGTAAACGTTACCCTCTCTCATTATTTTCACGCCGCTCTCTCTGAGAACCTCAAGCGTTATGTCAATGTACGGCTGTGATTTTACCCCATTGACCTTCAGCAAAGAGTCACCTTCAGCCAGAGAAAGTGTGTAGAGGAGAGATGAAATAAACTGCGAGCTTGGAGCATCAATCTCTATTTTACCCCCTTTAACAACTCCTTGAACTGAGAAAGGAGGGTTGTAAGGTTCTTTTCCTCCGAACTTCCCTCCTAACTTTGCCAGCGCAACTACAAGCTCCCGGTTTGGCCTTTTCCTGAGAGAGTTGTCGCCATCAACAACACTTCTGAATGGGGAGAGTGAGAGGAGACCAGTGAATATCCTCAGAGTTGTTCCTGAGTTGCCGAAATTGAAGTAACTGCCTACTTTAATGCTGTCAACTCCGCTGAAAAACCACTCTTTTTCTTTCTTAACAAATTGCGCTCCAATTTTTTTACAGGCATTCAGCGTTGAAATCGTGTCCTCGGAGATCAGGGGATTTACAATTCTGGATGACGGGGAGAGAGAGGCTGCTATGAATGCTCTGTGGGTGTAGCTTTTAGATGCGGGCGGCCTTGCCTTTCCCTTCACCTCACTTTTCCTGACAACTACATCCATGTTCTGCTCAACCTCTCCAGAATCTTTTTCTTTTCAAAATCCCCGATTTCAGCCTGCTTTACAGTTTCGCGCATGAACTCTATTATCTCATCATAAATATCCATTCTAACCGGAAAAGGCACGCCATCTTTCCCTCCGACTGCGAAGCAGTACTTGGCAGGGTCTGTTTTGTCATATTCCGTGTTGTAGACTATTTCAGCAACGAGGGCGAGTGCGCGAACCGTCTCTTTTCCAAAACCTCTGATTAAGAGAATATCTTCAAACCGCTCAGGCTGGAGGTTGTAGGCCATCTCAACAACCTTCCAGTCGATTTTCCTTGGAACTCTCAGGCCTTTCCTCCATCTCAACACAGAAACAAGTTTCTCGTAATCTTTCCTGAAACTTCCATCCCTTACAATATCTACACAGAGTCTCTTTGTATCTCTGCTCAGTTCGGATAGCATGTTTACAACCTCTTTCTCCCTCTTCTCCGTTATTATCCCATCATGCACGTTTTCAAGCTCTGGAATGTTTGAGTAAACGTTCCAGTGATACCTGCGTGCTAACCTTTCAGTTTCACTCATTCCCTGCTGTATGACAGTGAAATGCTTGGGCGTGAATATTACGGCGTGGTGGTAAAGAGAATAACCGTCGATAAGAGCTGCATTGTCGGCCTTTGCAGCCAGTCTGCTGAACTCGACCAGCCTTTCCCCATTAGCTCCAATCTCCTCCGAAAGCTTCATGATCTCCTCAGGCGTCTTTAGAGCGTTCTTTCCCTTACCGCCAGCAACCCTTATGTCAAATTCTTCGTTATTGAGTGCCGCTTTCAGAACCCCAGTCAGCACGGTCGTAACACCGCTTGAGTTCCAGTCAAAGCCGAGGACGTTTGAGAGAGACTGGAAGAAGATGGGGTTGGAAAGCCTTTCGAGAAACTCTCTTTCCCCGTATTCCATTACTATTAGCTTCACTATTGGCTTCGCCAGCTTTTTCATTCTGTTGAGCAGCCAGTAAGGAGCCTTTCCGTGATGCAGGGGCAGGTAGATCTCCTTCATATGTCAACCACAACAAAAGCCACGTACCCTTTATCAGTCTTCTCAACTCTGAATTTGTGGAGCGTTATTGCCTTGGGCTCAACCTTTACCATTTCTGCACTGAACTTCCCACCCTCAAGAATCCCTGTTGCCTCAATCCCATCACCCTCTTCAATCTCAGCCTTAACATTTTTTGCCGCGAAGAATTCGGTGTCAAACAGATAAAGGAGCTCGTTCAACCATCTGTAAAGCGTGATTTCGGCATCCTCACCTTCACATTCAACCCTAACCTCTCTTTCTATTTTCAACTTTGAAGTGTCGACAAAAGCATCGTAAAAGGCGAGAGCGGCATTTTCGAATAACTCTCTCAGATCTGAGCCGTATACCTCGAAAGCTATGTCTGCAGTGTGGTCTATGAACTTGTATTTCATGTTACTTCCTCACACAACCTGCTATAATACCTTTCGGGTATGTCCACATTACCAAAACCTATAAATCTAAAACATAACACTAAAATAT
>NZ_JACDNT010000029.1 GCF_017656475.1 Archaeoglobus sp. | reverse complement strand
TGGGTTACTGCTGGAGGTGGTTCGATGGCAGGAAATAATTTTAGGAAACTACACTAAGCCGCATCCTACTTAAGTCTTTTATTCAACAGTCAAGCTTCATCAAAAAAAGAAATAAAAAAGAAATAAATTAATCTAAAGCTACTCTAAGATCCAGCCTCCTCAAAGTACTTCTCCAGGTACTCCTTTGCAAGCTCAATGTTGCCGTCTCCGTACATATCCTTGAATACATCCTCGTGGCTCCACATTCCTATAGGCACGAGGGAGTAGAGCGGTTCCACAGTTCCTCTGTAGACTCTCTGGGCAATATCCTCTCTGTCAATTGCCGCTGCAATGGCCCTTCTGATGTAAATGTTCTTGGTCGGATAGTCTGTATTTTCATTGGCGTTAAGTACTAAGTATCTGATGAATCCACCCGGAGCCTCGATGACCTGCAACCCCTCTTTCTCCTTCAAAGACTCGATGTCGATTGGTGCGAGAGTTCTCCAAGCGATGTCCACCTCACCCTTCTCCATCGCCAGTCTGAGCGTTGTGGCATCCTTGTAAAACTTAATGACGATTCTCTTGGTCATTGGCTGATCTCCGAAGAAGTTCGGGTTGGCTTCGAGAATGAGTTCTTGGTCTCTCTTCCAGTCAACTATCTTGTATGGCCCGACTCCGCCTGCAGTCTGGTCAGGGTCGATCTCTTCAGCCTTGTAAGCTGGATGGACTGGGAAGTATGGCGGAGTTGCAAGCAGCGCTATGAAGTAGGCCGTTGGCTTCTTGAGTGTGAACTTGACCGTGTAGTCGTCAACTGCCTCTACATCCTCAACGAAGTCTGTAACGAGCCAGGATGGGTCTCCTTGGATCGTCATAACTCTCTTAACGCTCCTTACAACGTCCTGAGCCTTGCATGGTGTCCCATCGGCGAACTTCAAGTCCTCTCTTAGTTTGAAGGTGTAAACAAGTCCGTTATCGCTCACGTTCCAGCTCTCGGCAAGGTAAGGCTCAAGTTCCGTTGTACCGGGCTTGTATCTCACCAATCCTCCCATGATGTTGTTCAGTATCTCCCAGGTGTAGAAGTCGTAGGCGTTTGAAGGGTCGAGGTCTGTAATCTTGTCAGTAACACCAATGGTTATGGTGTCCTTCTGCTCTTCAGAGTAAACAAGGTAGTACCTGAAGATCATTGTCGGGTCGAGTGTTATTCCCTTAATGTCGTCCTTCGCAACGATGGTCAGCTTGCCCTGGACTAATGGAATGATTGGAGCATCCTCGGCAAGCTTCTGCTGTATTTGCTTGTAAAGCTGCTCTCTCTCCTCCATCGTGGTTGCTACTGAAGCCTGCTCCAGTAGCTGATCCATCTCCTCGTCACAGTAAGGATAGCCGAGCCAGTTGTTTGCAGTGCACTTCAGGAAGGGTGTAGTGTAATCATCTGGATCGAGGTAATCTGGATACCATCCAAACAGCGAAGCCATCATCGCACTCTTTCTTGCGTAGTCAACGTAGGTAGACCACTCAGCGCTCTTCAGCTCGACCTCAAACATCCCCGTAGCCTCAAGCTGCTCCTTGAGAACCTGGGCGAGATCTTTCTCCGTGTCGCCATAATGACTTGGTGTCCACCAGAGTTCAATCTTCACCTTCTTTGCTTCTTCTGATGGTTGCTCAGTTGGCTGAGCGCAGCCCAATATTACTACTGCAGCAACCAAAAGTGCCAGAATATATACCTTCTTCATGCTATGAAATTTCTTGTTATGATATATAACACTATCTTGAAAACAGCTGACAAAAATTTATTTAATCATTCTTTTTCCACTCAGGGATAAATTTTTAAGCCAAGCACATCAATCGTATCCGATGTCGTCACTTCCGGCTTACATAATAACAAGATTTTTAATGGTTATCCCGACGGTGCTAATACTGCTAACAATCGTTTTTCTCATACTGCGTATCATCCCTGGCGATCCTATAACTGCGATGGTCGGTCAGAAGGTTCCTGAAGAGGTCTTAGAGAGACTGCGCCATGAAGCAGGGCTGGACAAGCCATACCACGAGCAGTACATCGATTACCTGAAGGGTGTCTTTACGGGAGACCTTGGAAAGTCAATGATATGGGGAAAGAGGCCTGTAATTGCGGAAATCATGGATCACTTTCCTGCAACGCTTGAGCTTACAATATTCGGCTTTGTTTTGAGTGTTATGATAGGAGTTGCCACCGGATCCATTGCAGCTTTCAGGAGAGGCAGCAAGGTTGACTCAGGAATGAGGATTTATAGCATTGTCGCATACACACTCTTCATTCCGTGGTTCGGAATGCTCCTGCAGATGCTTTTCGGAGTTTACCTCAAGGTTTTGCCCATTGGCGGCAGAATAACTCCAGGAAACACTCCAGACACTGTCACTGGTCTTTATGTTCTTGACAGTATATTGACTCTTAACATGAACTCCTTAGCTGATGCCTTTGCCCATCTGGCTCTTCCAGCTTTAACCTTAGGAATAGTGCTTTCAGGAGCCTACACAAGGCTTTTGAGAAACAACCTGATAGAAGTGCTCAGTCAGGACTTCATAAAAGCCTACAGGGCGAGGGGAGTTAGGAACAGGAAAGTTGTGTTTCACGCGATGAAGAATGCGTTCATTCCCGTAGTCACGCTCATGGGACTGCAGTTTGCAATTCTGCTCGCTGGAGCTGTACTCACAGAATCGACATTCTCATGGCCGGGAATGGGAACCTTTCTGATTGAAAGAATAGAGTACAGGGATTACACTTCTGTGCAGGGGGCAATCGTTTTCTATGCGGTCTTTGTCGCCCTAATAAGTCTCGTGGTGGATGTGATTTACGCACTGTTGGACCCGAGGATAAGGTACTGAGGTGGTGGAATGGCTGAGGTCAGAAATCTGGCAACGACGATATTCAGCTTCCTTCCTGAGGCTGAAGGAAGGTATATGGTCATATCGGGAATTGCGATAATCACAATCGTTGCTCTGATGGCTGTTTTTTCCCCTTTCATCGCACCATACGACCCAATAAAGTCAGGGAAGGACGTTCTCCAGCCCCCAAGTCCTGAGCACATTATGGGGACAGACAACCTCGGCAGAGATATCTTCTCAAGAATTGTTTTCGGCTCGAGAGTCGTTCTCTCCGTAGTACTCTCTGCCTCACTTGTATCTACGGTTATTGGAGTCCCAATAGGATTAATTTCGGGTTATTTTGGTGGTAGGCTTGATAGAGTCCTCTCAATGCTGATGGACAGTATGTATGCATTTCCCGGCCTTATTTTAGCTATTGCAATTGCCGCAGTTCTGGGTCCAAGTGTCTTCAATGCCGTTGTTGCCATATCGGTAGTTTACGTTCCCACTTACTTCAGGATGATAAGAGGACAGACCTTAAGCATCAAATCCCAGCTTTTTGTAGAGGCGGCGAAGGCAACGGGAGCGAGTGACTGGAGAATAATGAGAAAGTACATCTTTCCGAACCTCATTCCAACACTTGTAGTTGTTTTTTCCCTAAGCGTTGCAGATGCAATCCTTACTGAGGCGGGGTTGAGCTTTCTCGGTTTCATTGTAAGCGCCCCCACCCCCGACTGGGGATTTGAACTCGCCTCAGGCAGGCCATATCTACCAGCAGGTTACTGGTGGATGATTACCTTTCCGGGACTTATGGTGATGCTGCTTTCACTTGGCTTTGCTCTGGTCGGAGAGGGGCTTAGCGAGATATACGCAATTGGGAGGGAGAGATGATGCTGCTGGACATAGAGAACCTAACAACAATCTTCAGGACGCGCAGAGGAGTTGTTAGGGCGGTGGACAATGTCTCAATATCTATAAAAAAGGGTGAGTTCGTTTCGATTGTTGGTGAGAGCGGTTGTGGCAAATCAACTCTTGCTCACTCCGTTATGAAATTGATTGACCATCCAGGCGAGATTTTAGGAGGTAAGATAACTTTTGACGGCCTGGATTTACTGTCTTTAAGTGATGAGGAGATGAGAAAAATCAGGGGAGACAAGATAGGGATGGTCTTCCAGAACCCAATGACCAGCCTCGACCCTCTCGAAAAGGTGGGGGATCAGATCTCGGAAACAATAATGGAGCACATGAATGTGACGAAGAAGGAAGCGTGGCAGATGGCAAGAGAGATGCTGGAAAAAGTAGGCTTACAGCCTGAAAGAGTTGACTCCTACCCCCACCAGCTCAGCGGAGGGCAGAGGCAAAGAGTTATGATTGCAATGGCCATAAGTCTGAACCCCAAACTTTTAATCGCTGATGAGCCAACTACAGCCCTTGATGTTATAGTTCAGGAGAAAATCATGGATTTTCTGGAGGACATGAAGAGGGAGGGGAGGGCTGTCATACTCATTACACACGACTTTGCTCTCGCTGCTGAGAGGAGCGACAGGATTGCTGTTATGTATGCGGGCTGGCTGGTTGAGATGGGTGATGCTGAGGCTCTCACCAATGATCCTCTTCACCCCTACACGAAGGGCTTGATTCAGTCAGTCCCGGACGTGTGGATGGACAAGGAGATCAAGCCTTTACCGGGCTTTCCCCCAGACCTGATAAATCCGCCTGAGGGTTGCAGATTCAGGCCAAGATGTCCAAATGCCAGCGAAATGTGTATGAGAGAGCCGCCAGAGGTTGAAGTTGATGGAAGAGTTGTGAAGTGCTGGCTCTATGGGTGATAAAATGCTGAGAGTTGAGAACCTCAAAAAGTACTTTCCAGTCCAGAAGTCTGCTCTTGAGGTGTTGCTAAGCAGGAGAAGGGACTTTATCAGGGCAGTTGATGGTGTGAGCTTTGAAATGAAGAGAGGAGAAGTCCTTTCCCTCGTTGGTGAGAGCGGGTGTGGAAAAACCACAACAGGAAGGATAATCGTTGGTCTTGAAAGGCCTACAGGCGGGAAAATTTACTTCAAAGACCGAGAAATATCATCCCTCAGCGAGGAAGAACAGAGGAAAATGAAAAAGTACATTCAAATGGTCTTTCAAGACCCCTACGCATCCCTCAATCCGAGAATGAAGGTCGGAGAGCACCTTGTCGAGTCACTAACAATCCACGGTATTGCAGGGAATGAGGAAGCAAAGGAAATTGCCATGTCGATGCTCGACAGAGTCGGTCTGCCGGGAGAGCAGTTCTACAACAGGATGCCCTACCAGCTAAGCGGTGGACAGAGGCAGAGAGTTGCCATTGCGAGGGCGATGATTTTAAAGCCAGAGTTCGTTGTTGCTGACGAACCTGTGTCTATGATAGACGTGAGCTTAAGAGCTGCGATTCTTGACCTTCTGATGTCCTTTAAGGAGGAGTACAACCTTAGCATGCTCTTCATAACCCATGATTTGTCAGTGGCGAGAATCGTTGGAGACAGAATTGCGGTAATGTACCTTGGAAAAATAATGGAGATGGGAAAGACAAGAGAGGTGATACACAATCCAAAACATCCATACACTGCTGCGTTGCTGTCATCTGTTCCGAGCTTCTTGAAGAAGGAGAGAAGAGTGGAGATTATTGGCGATATTGCCAATCCCATCGACATTCCGTCAGGTTGCAGGTATCACCCACGCTGCCCCTTTGCGAGGGAAAAGTGCAAGAAGGAAGAGCCAGAGCTTGTATGTGAGGAGCACAGCTTCGCGTGCCATTTTCCGCTAGAGGGCGGGTTTTAACGATTTTAAAAATTTTGGCCCAATTGTAATATTAATTATCAATAATTGTTAATCTGTTTCTCATTTAAAAAAATTTTAAATAGTCATCATACTAATTAACAATATGCTTGGTGTGGAAGGAAAAAGCATCACAGAAATTGATGAGAAGGAAATAAACAGAATATGGCTTAAACACTACGATGAGGGTGTGAGACCAAACATTGACTACCCCGAAATCCCGCTGTACCAGATTCTTGAAGAGACGGCAAAAAAGTATCCGGAAAAGACGGCACTGATTTTCTTAGGAAAAAAGATCACATACAGGGAGCTTGACGAAACAAGCGATAGAATTGCGGCATTCCTTAAAAATCTCGGAGTTGGAAAGGACAGTAGGGTGATTCTCGATCTCCCTAACACCCCCCATTACGTAGCTGCATATTACGGTATCCTCAAGACTGGAGCCACGGTTGTGCAGTGCAATCCGCTTTACACGGAGAGGGAGATCAGATACATTCAGGAGAACAGCGAGGCAGAGTATGGATTCTTTGTGGAGCTCGTTTATCCAAGAATAAAGAACCTTATTGCTGAAGGCAAGATAAAGAAAGCGGTAATCTGTAAAATTGAGGATTATCTCCCATTCCCGTTGAACATCCTTTATCCACTCAAGAAGGAGAAAGTAAGGATTGAAAAATCTGAGAAAGTTGTTTACTGGAAGGATGTTCTTAAAACTCCACCAACGAAGGAGAGGGGCAGTGTTAATCCAAAAGAGGATGTAGCCACATTCCTGTACACAGGAGGAACAACCGGAGTGCCGAAAGCTGTTATGTCGACACACTCTAATCTGGTGGCCAACGTCTACCAGACTTTGGAGTGGGTTGTTGACAGGTCACCTGATGATGTGTTCATAGGCGTTCTGCCATACTTCCACAGCTTTGGCATGACGACATCTATGAACGCTCCTATCGCAAATGGATCGACGATTGTTCTGATTCCTGACCCAAGAGATATCAAGAGAATTCTCGAAAGCATTCAGAAGTACAGGGCCACCATTTTCTGTGGTGTTCCGACGATGTACGCAGCGATTCTGAATCATCCAGACCTGAAAAAGTATGATTTGAGTTCAGTAAAGGCATGTATCAGCGGCGCCGCCCCACTGCCGGTTGAAATCAAGAAGAGGTTTGAAGAGATTACCGGTGGAAAACTCGTTGAAGGGTATGGGCTGAGCGAGACCTCTCCTGTAACTCACGCGAACCCCATCTATGGTGTGAACAAAGAAGGAAGTATCGGAGTACCTTTCCCAGACACTTATGCTCTTGTCATAGATGATGAGGGCAAAGTTCTACCTCCCGGCGAGGTGGGAGAGTTGGTTATAAAGGGCCCTCAGGTCATGAAGGGCTACTACAAGATGGAGGAGGAGACAAAGAAAGTCCTTGTTAACGGCTGGTTGCTGACAGGAGACATGGCGAAGATGGACGAAGATGGATACTTCTACATCGTTGACAGGAAGAAAGACATGATAATAGCCGGAGGGTACAACATATATCCCAGAGAGGTTGAGGAGGTTCTTTACGAGCACCCAGCTGTTGTTGAGGCAGCGGTTGTTGGCGTGCCGGATCCATACAGAGGAGAGACGGTGAAGGCGTACATAGTATTGAAGCCAGAATACAGAGGGAAGGTTACGGAGCAGGAGATTATCCAGTTCTGCAAGGAGAGGCTTGCTGCCTACAAGGTTCCGAAGCTCGTTGAGTTCAGGGACGAGCTGCCAAAGTCGGCTGTTGGGAAGATACTCAGGAGGGTTTTAAGGGAGGAAGAAGTTAAGAAAATGAAAGGTTAAATTGTTATTTTTCTTTTTTGTTTGACATTTTTAGAAATGCTTTTAAACCACCTTGAATAGCATCTGACAAGCTCAAGGAGGACGATAAAATGATTACGATAGACCCTGAGTATTTTGAAATTTTAAAAGAGTTTGGTGCGGAGAGAGTCGTCAGATGTTACCAATGCGGTACATGTACGGGCATCTGCCCTGTCTCAACGACTGATGCAAGCTTTCCAAGAAAACCCGTGCTTCTTTCAAGATTCGGTGTTGGAGAGGTTATAGAGAATTTTGAGGAAGCGTGGCTCTGCCTTTCATGTAATCTCTGCACCGAGTTCTGCCCGAGAGACGTTAAGCCAAGCGAAACAATGCTTGCGATAAAGAGAGTGCTGGTGGAGAACGGAAAGACTCCTCCTTACATCAGGGATTTCTTCCAGAACATAATGAAGCAGAAGAATCCGTGGGGAATAGGGAAGTTCAAGAGAGAGGACTGGGTTAAGAAGAGTGAGGCGGAGGTTCCGAAAGTCAAGGACAACCCAGAGTTTGAGTGGCTGTGGTTCGTGGGCTGTGCGCACAGCTTCGAGAACAGGAACATCAACGTCACGCTTAAGATTGCCAGAATACTCAACGACCTCGGCATAAACTTCGCAACACTGGGTAGGGAAGAAGGATGCTGCGGAAACGACGTGAGGAGAGCAGGTGAGGAGGGACTTTTCGAAGTCCTGATGGAGGAGAACATCAAAACCTTTGATAAGTATGGTGTACAGAAGCTCTTCACTCACTCCCCGCACTGCTTCAACGCGTTCAAGAACTGGTACGAGGGCTACGAGGTAAAGCTGTTCCTTGAGATTCTGAGAGATGCGATAAAGAGCGGAAAGATTGAGTTAAAGAACAAGCTGGATGTGACTGTTACATACCACGACTCCTGCTATTTGGGACGGTACAACGGCATCTACGACCTGCCGAGAGAAGTGCTAAAGCTCATTCCGGGCGTTGAGCTGGTCGAGATGAAAAACAACAGAAGAATGTCGCTCTGCTGCGGTGGGGGAGCGGGAAACATTGTAGGTGATTATCCGGGAGAGATTCAGCCTGCAAGGGTGAGGGCTCAGGAGGCTGCTGAGACTGGAGCAAATGTGCTTGCAGTAGCCTGTCCGTTCTGCCTGCTGATGCTCGAAGATGGTGTGAAGACTGAAAAGCTCGACAAGCAGCTCGTTGTGAAGGACATAGTCGAGCTAGTATACGAAGCAGCGTACGGCGAGGAGTAATTTCTTTTTATTTTTGTTTCCCCCTATTTCAGTGCGAGATAAAAACAGAGTTGAGATTGATGGGAAAAATCAGGGAAGCAAAACCTTCTCTATGTCCCTAACTCCTGCTCTTCTCACGAGAGTTAGAAGCGGGTCAGATGTTCTCCTGAAGCTGTAATTCCTGTTGAAGACTGTGTATCCGTGACTGATGTTGAAAATTTCGTATCCGGCAAATGCGGCTCTCAAAACTGCCCCTTCATTGCCCACTAAATAAGCTGCAAAGTGCATCTCGTCGAGTATTGAGGCTGTAGAGATCATTGCGTTGTCCGTTCCGAGCATCCAGAGGTCATACTCGCTGAGGAACTCGTAGCTTTTTTTGTTCAGAAGGCCAAAAAAGGCGTTGCTTCTGATGCAACTCACTATCGGAATTCTTTCCTCGATAAACTCTCTAATCATTTCAGGGCACATGTTCATGTGCACGACCAAGTCTGGCTGAAGAGATAAGGCGGAATCGACATCCCCACAATCCCTCTCTCCAGCGTGGATTCCAAAAACCTTTTTTCTTCGCCTTGCAACCTCTCTGACATCTTCAATCAGCTTTAAATCGTGGTCTCTAACGCTGCTGTACGCGAAGCCGAAGGAATCGATTTCTTCAGCCTCTTCAACGCTTTCCGGTCTGGCAAGAGTCAGAACTCCATCAACACCTCTCACAACATCCAGTCCAGCCTTTCCTCCCTCCCTGAAGTCGAGGAAGTGGGATGTGCCTTCATCCCTGGACTTCTCCACTTCAGCGATTGCGTGCTCCCTTAAAATCGCTAAATCCGCTGTGGCAAGCATTCTGTGCTTGTAACCGCCGGGCCCAACAAGCCTCTCAAGCTCAATTCTCGGAGCCTCTCTGAGTGCAGCATCGCCGAGATGTGTGTGAGCGTTGAAGAAAGTTCTGGTAATGACATACTCATCCTTCTCAACCCTGCTCTCCTCGAAAACCATTTCATTGACGATGAGATCACCATGAAAGGTGCCTTCATGGGTGACGAGGATGCCGCTGTAAACTTCCATAGGAAGGGTTAAATATTCACCCACAAAACCTTTACCATGGCAAGGCCGAAGGGGAAGGACAAGACACCACCGCTGATGTCATCTGCAGGTATAATGAGGTACTTCGAGGAGGAAAAAACGCAGATAAAAATAAGTCCGAAGACTGTTCTGGCAGCAGGCATCGTTACCGGAGTTCTTGTAATAATCCTGAACGCTTACTACGGCCTCTGGCCTTAAAGGTTCGTTGGGATATCAAGGAACACCGTTTCAAGTCCGAATTTTTCTTTTACAACTTCCATTAAGCTCAGCACTCCGAACTTCTCGCTCTCGTAGTGTCCGAGGAAGAGTACATTTATACCCCCCTCCTTTGCCAGATGGTAGGCTTCGTGCTCTGGCTCTCCTGTGATGAATAGCCCAACACCCTCATCAATGGCCTCATTCAGGGCAAAGCATCCTTTTCCAGAAACGGCTGCAACACTCTTAACCTTCTCCCTGCCAAAGGACAGAATCGTTGCCGATTCGAACTTTTTAGCAATCTCGCTCACTGCAGCAGGTTCATTCAACTCTGCTGTATAGCCGATCTTAACTCCCTTATACTCTCCAAACTCTTTCTGAGGCTTTGCCCCTATTTTTCTAAGAATTGTAGCGTTGTTCCCGACTTCTCTATGAGCGTCGAGGGGGAGATGGGCTGCGTAGAGCGAGAGATTGTTGTTCAAGAGAAACTCAATCCTCTTCTTTACGATTCCTCTGATGTATCCTATCCCGCCCCAGATGAGACCGTGATGCACCACTAGCATGTCTGCATTTGCCATAATCGCTCCTCTGAAGCTTTCCATGCAGGCATCAACTGCGAAGGCTATCCTTTCAACCTCTCTTTTGCCCTCAACCTGCAGGCCGTTGTTTGATACATCCTGATAATTTCCGATTTGAAGGTATTCGTCGAGAAAGTTTACGATTTCAGCAAGTTCCATGGGCTAAGTAGGGCAATGGTAATTTAACCTAACGTTTAGTCTAACATCTCTAATTGTGGTATCCCAAATTATATTTACACTTTCTCATCCCACCACCTCCTTACAAACCACAAAACTCTCTCAGGAGGGAGCTTGCACCAGAACGCATTGATCGGTTCATCCCAGTCCAGGCTTTTGTGAGGCTTAACCTCGTTATGCCATCTTACAACAGCCTCAACTGAGCCAAACTTTTCTGCTCTTCTCTCAACTTATCCAGAATCTCTCTATCTTGCCATTGGTTTGTGGATGCTTTATCCTGGCAACTATATGTTTTACACCGTGTTCAGCAAGAAACTGCTTGAATTTGTGGCTTGCAGAATCTCTATTCCTTGAAGGAACGAATTGGGTTCCATGATCCGTCAATATTTCATCTGGAATGCCATATTCAGCAAATCCTCTTCTCAGAACTTTGATGGTGTTCTCCGTAGTAGCCTCATCAAAAACACCACAACATGTCACAACTCTGCTTGCATCGTCCATGAAGGCAATTATCCATTTCTCCTCTCCATTAAGGTGAATCATTTTCCAGTCTCCCTGCCACAAACTCATGGAGTGTTCTCTTTCATACCTAACCCACTTTCTCTGCTTTTTCTTCTTCATGTTCTCCTCCACCAAACCATGTTTGAGTAAGATTTTGTATATGGTGTTGTGAGGGATATGGATCCCATAAACTTCCTCTATCTTCTTTTCCAAGTGAATTGGCCCGAGGTTGAACTGTTTGTGGGCTTCTAGGATGATTTTTTCTGTTTCCTCGTCTATCTCTTTGGGCTTCCTTCCTGGTTTTCGAAGGAAGGGAATTTCTCCTGTCTCCCTGAACTTTTTGATTATCTGGTGGACTCTTTGCCTTGTTACTTGGAAGAATTCCGCTATCTTTGTTATCGGTTTCCCTTTAAGCCACTGTTTCACTATTCTTGCTATGTCCTTGTTTGTTAGTTTCCTCACGTGGTAATCTTGTTGGAGTGTAAAGTTATTTCGGGACTATACATCTAACATCTCTAATCAAAATTCTTATATACTTCTTTGTTCGAGAGTAACGAAATTTGAAAGGAGGGTTAGAATTGGCCGAAATAACAGAAGTTAGAATATACAAATCGAAGGGGAATGGAAGTGTAAAGGCCTACGCGTCTGTAAGTTTTGACAACGAGTTTGTCGTGAAGGGATTGAAAGTTGTGGAAGGAGAGAAAGGGCTCTGGGTAAGTATGCCCAGCAGAAGGATGAAGGATGGTAGCTTTCAGGACGTTTTCCATCCTGTTAGTAGGGAGGCGAGAGATAAGATAGTAGATGCAGTTTTGAAGGCCTACCAGGAGCAGGAGTAGATTTCCAGATTTTGGTTTTTGTTAAAGCTTTTTTAACCTTAACATTTTACAAATGTCATGGTCAAAATTGTGAGTTTTTCCCCACTGCCGGAAGGTGTAGTGAGAGCCCTCATCTCGTCCGTCTACGACGGTGAGGTCGAGGTTGTTGTAATAAACGAGTTCGACGAAGATGCCATTGTTGAGGCTGTAAAGGATGCAGAGATTGTAATAGGAGACTACACGTTCAAAATACCGATAACGGAGAGAATGATGAGAGCTATGCAGAAGATAAAGCTCATCCAGCAGCCCTCAACAGGCTACAACAACATAGATGTCGATGCGGCAAGAAAGCTTGGAATTACCGTCGCTAACGTTGGCGGAGTTAACGCGCTCAGTGTTGCGGAGCACACGGTGATGTTCGCTCTCGCTCTGCTCAAAAGACTTGTGTATGCGCACAACAGCGTTTTAAGCGGAAAATGGGAGCAGGATGAGATGGCAAATCTTGGCGTGTACGAGCTTTTCGGTAAAACCTGGGGGATTATTGGCATGGGTGCGCAGGGCAGAGAACTTGTCAAGAGGTTGCAGGGATGGGGTGTCAGAGTCATTTACTACGACATAAAGAGGGCTGAGGATGTTGAAAAGCAGTATGGTGCGGAATACAGGGATTTCGAGGATTTGCTCAAGGAAGCGGACATCGTCAGCCTTCATGTGCCCCTTACAGAAAAAACGAAGGGGATGATAGGTGAGAGGGAGTTGAAGATGATGAAGAACTCTGCAATACTGATAAACGTTGCCAGAGGAGAGGTTGTGGATGAAAAAGCCCTCGTAAAGGCAATAAGGGAGAAGTGGATTTCAGGGGCTGCACTTGACGTTTTTGCTAACGAACCTCCAGAAGGGAGCGAGCTGCTAGAGCTTAAGGACTACAATGTTCTCTTCACACCCCACATAGCCGGAGCGACGAACGAGGCGAGGCTAAGGATAATAAGGGAGGCGATGGAGAACATTGCGAGGGCGCTGAGGGGAGAGGAGATCAGACATGTTGTAAGCGGGTGATGAAAATGGATGCGGCACATGCTGTTGCGGACTGCTTGAAGAAGTTTGGTGTGAAAAGAGTTTACGGCATCATCGGAACCTCTGTTGTTGATTTTGTTGATGCACTCTACGACTACAGAGAAGGTATAAGATACATCTCATGCAGACACGAGCAGGTTGCTGCCTCGATGGCAGATGCAGAGGGAAGGCTTACGGGCTTTCCGGGAGTCAGCCTCGTTCATGCTGCTCCAGGCACACTTAACGCGGCAATCAGCGTTGCCAACGCCTATAAAGATGGCTCTCCAATGGTTGTAATTTCAGGAGGGGCAAAAAGGAAGCTCTACGGGAAGAACACGATGCTTGAGGTCGACCAGCAGTCTGTGATGAGGCCAATAACGATGGCCACGTTCAGGGTTGAGGATGCGGATAAGGTTCAAAGCGTCGTCGCAGAGGCTTTTTCAATCGCAATCAGGGAGTGCGGGCCGGTTTACGTTGAGGTGGCAGAGGACATCTGGTTAGAGGAAAGCAGCGATGAAGAGGTCAAAATTGAGGCGGAAAAACCAAAAGCCAGTGAGGATGAGGTCGAGAAGGTTGCAGAAATGCTGAAGGAAGCAAAGAGGCCTTTGATACTTGCAGGATTCGGTGTTAACAGTGAGGAAGGAAGCAAGCTTTTAACAAAGCTGGTGGAAAAGACGTCAATACCCGTCGCAACCACGGGGAATGGAAGGGGAGCGATTGATGAGGAGCACACTCTATGCTTGGGCAGAGCGGGATTTGGAGGAGGGAGCATACACGCGGATGAAGCTCTCAGAAACTCGGACTTCCTGCTCTGTCTTGGATGCCAGCTTACGGACGTTTCAACCTACGGCTACAACTGGATGCCTTCTGGAAAGGTTGTAGCGGTCACGCTGGACAGGGAAGCAGGAAAGAAGCTGAACTATGCACTTATAAGCTACAGCGACGCCGTTGATTTTCTCAGGAGGCTCGTTGAGAAGGTGGAAGGCTACAGGGCTCCAGAAAGCTGGCTGAAGGAAATTGAAGGCTGGAGGAAGAGCTGGGAGCAAATGCTTACGAATGCTGTAAACATGGAATACAAGGGGTTCGCGAATCCAGCAAAATTCTTCAAGAGGCTGAATGAGCTTTTGCCCGAAAACACAGTGGTTACCGCTGGACAGGGAATGCACGTGCTGTATCCTCAGGCCTACATCAGAGCGAGGAGACCGAGAAGCTATCTCGCAGCCACAAACCACGGAGCAATGGGCTTCGGATTTCCGGCAGCGATGACTGCAGCACTTCTCGAACACACCGCCATAGCAGTTGTGGGTGACGGGGAGTTCATGATGACGGTGCAAGATTTGGAAACTGCTGTAAGGGAAAAGATTCCGGTGAAAGTGGTCGTGGTTAACGACAACTCGTACAGAGTCCTTTACTTCAGGCAGAAACTTCAGAAGGTGGGAAGGGTTTACGGAACTCTACACACAAATCCTGACTTTGCGGAACTGGCGAGAGTTTTCGGAGCTGAAGGGATTGCCGTATCATCGGACGGTGAAATTGATGACGCTATAAGGGAAATGCTCGGCTCCGACAAGCCCTTTGTCCTGGACCTCCGCATCTCCCCAGACTCCTTTGCTCCATTCAACCCCCAGCCAAGTGTGAAGATGTAGCAAATGTTAAATTAAGTTCTGTCAAAGAAAAGGACATGAAACTTTCACCACTTTTTGTTTTACTGTCCCTGATTTTGCTTCTTAGCCTGTCAAGTGCTGCTGAGCTTAAGGTGGCGAAAATAGAGGTCAGGGGAGAGATAAACGAGGGGACTTATCTCACCCTGCAGCACGCCTACGATTTTGCCCTCAGAGAGAGATGCGACGTACTCTTTGTCGTCCTTGACACACCGGGTGGGTTGCTGAGCTCAACGCAAAAGATAGTCAAGATGTTTCTAAACAGCGAGGTTCCTGTGGTGGTTTACGTTCCGAGCGGGGCAATGTGCGCTTCGGCAGGCTCAATTATCCTCCTTTCGTCACATATTGCCATCATGGCGGATGGTACTGCTGTAGGTGCCGCAACTCCCGTCAGCGTGGGCTTTGGAAGTGCGGAAGTTGAGAACAAGACCGTGAACTACATCGCAGGCTACGTAAAGGACATTGCGCGGGAGAGGGGGAAGAATGAAGAGGTTGCGGAGAAGTTTGTCACTCAAGCTCTCACCCTGACAGCGAAGGAGGCGTTTGAGCAGGGCATTGTTGATTACATTGCCAACAGTGAAAGTGAGGCTATAAAAGGACTCAAGGGGAGGAGTGCTGAGGTAGATGGAAAGACCGTAACGTTCGAGTTTGACACCTACAGAATTATCGAGGTTAAGAAGCCTTTGCAGGCGAGCATATACGAGATAATCTCAAGTCCGCAGCTTGCAGCCATCCTGCTATTGCTGGGAATATACCTCCTCATATTCGGCTTAACGTCTCCTGGAATTGTTCCCGAGACGGTTGGGGCGATTTGCCTCATCCTCGCCCTTGCAGGACTTGGGGTTATCGGTATAAACCTCCTCGGATTGCTGCTGATTGTTCTCGGTGTAATTTTCCTGATTGCCGAGCTTTTAACACCCACATACGGCGTTCTTGGTGCAGCCTCCGTAATCTCCGTCGTACTGGGACTGCTGATTCTTTTCAACGAGCCCCTGATGCCAGAATCCTTTTATGAAGCTTTTCCAAAGTTCATCGCTGGAATCGGCGTGGGCATGGGTGGAATAATGACCTTCATGATAGTCAAGATTGCGCAGATAAGAAAGAAGAAGAGCAGCGTTGGAGAGGTTGTTGGGGAAAGAGGAGAAATACTGGAGTTCAGCAACGGCAGAGGATTTGCCAGAGTTAGGGGCGAGATATGGAAGGTTGTGAGCGATGAGGAGCTAAGGAAAGGTGACGAGGTAGAGGTTGTGGAAAGGGACGGTTTGACGCTGAAGGTGAGAAAAGTTGAAACTGGAAGAGGAGCTGAGAGAGGAGACTCTGAAGTGGCTAAGGAGAATTGAAGAGAGGATGAGTGGGATTGATGGGGATAAAGAATTCATGGAGAACATAAGGGCATACATCAGCGACTCACATTATTTTCTGGAAAAAGGGGATTTAATCAGAGCCTTTGAATGCGTTATCTGGGCGTGGGCGTGGCTCGAAATAGGGCTTGAGGTTGGGAAGCTGCATGAGAATGCGTAAGAGCCTTGGACAGCACATGCTGGTTGACAGGAGAGTTATTTCGAGGATTGTAAAATATGCGGAGCTATCTGAAGACGATGTTGTTCTGGAAGTTGGATGCGGAACCGGCAACTTGACTTCCGCCATGCTCAGAAAATGCAGGGTTGTTGGTGTAGAAAAAGACCCGGCGATGGTGGAGTTGCTCAGGAAGAAGTTATCGAGATTCATAGAAGAGGGAAAATTCAGGCTTATACAGGGTGATGCGCTGAAGGTTGCGTTTCCACCCTTCACCAAGTTCGTGTCGAACATTCCCTACAAGATCTCATCCCCCCTCACCTTCAAGCTCCTGAAATCAGATTTCAGGCTCGCAGTCATAATGTATCAGCGCGAGTTTGCTGAGAGGCTTTGCAGGGATGACAACAGACTCGGCGTAATCTCGAAAACCTACTGCAGGGCGGAGTTGCTGGAAGTTGTGAAGTCAAGCAGCTTCAATCCCCCACCGAAAGTTGACTCTGCAATAGTCCGCATCATCCCGGAGCCAGAGGTTGAGGTGAGGGACAGGGAGCTTTTTGAGAAGTTTGTCACCTTCGCCTTCAGCATGAAAAGAAAGAAGATGGGGAATATAGTGCGGGAGTTCAAAAAGAGATACGGTATTGACGTAGCCCTTGAGGGGAGTCTTGCCGAAAAAAGACCTGAAGAGCTTGGAGCGGAAAAGTTTGCTGAGATTCTGGTGGAAGAATGATTTACGAACCGGCTGAGGACAGCGAACTCCTTCTTGAAGCTGCCTTACAGGAGATTAAGCCGGAGGACGAGGTAATCGAAATCGGTGCGGGAAGCGGGTTCGTCGCTGAGAGGTTAAAGGGGAGGTGCAGGTGCATCTTGACGACCGACATCTCTCCCTATGCTGCAAGGGAGCTGAGGTGTAAAGGCCTGGATGTTGTGATGACGGACATTGCGAGAGGGATAAGGAAGAGATTCAGCTTCGTTCTCTTCAACCCTCCTTACGTGGAGCTTGAGGATGATCTCAAAAGAGGGGATTGGCTTGACGTTGCGATTGACGGTGGTAGAAGGGGAATTGAGGTCATCAGAAAATTCCTGGACATGCTGGACGAAATCATGGATGACGGCGGGAGAGCAATCCTGATAGCCTCCTCGCAGAACGAGCCGGAGGTCTTCGACCTAATTAAGGATAGAGGATTTTTATACGAAATTATTAGAGAAAGAGGGGTCTTCTTCGAAAGGCTTTATGCAATCAAAATCTGGAGAGAATTATGAGCCTCTTGACACTCTCGTCAATCTTGAACCTGCCCATTGGCGTTTCTATCTCGCCCTCAACAACGCTTATGACTTCTCCCGGCTTCAACCCGATTTTTGTCAGATAAGATGGTGCTACGATAACCTCGTAATCTCCTTCGTCCGCATCGGAGAGGTTTATGTATTCCTGAGTGCAGCTTTCGCAAACCTCGCAGTTTCCAGAGATGATTCTGCACACTCTAACAAACGCATCTTCTGTGATATGGTGCTCAAGTTCGCAGCTCAGCTTTTCAGCAAGCTCATCCTCTATACCCAGGTAGTTCTTGAAGAAGTGGTAGAGAGCGAGGTAGTACTTCTTGATTCTCTTTGCAACTGCCTCCCCCTTCCTCGTCAGCTTTGCTCCTTTGTACGGCTGGTAATCCACATAGCCCATATCTCTGAGCTTTATGAGCATCTCTGTTACACTGGAAGGCTTCACGTTTAGAATTTTTGCCAGTTCACCCGTTTTGGCAACTTTGCTGGTTTCTTCCTGGATGTCGTAAATTGCTTCAAGGTACTCTTCTACTCTCTCCATTGTTATAATTTACAGATGTGAATTAAATAATACTTTCGTGTTTTGATGAAGCAAAAATTTAGGGTTCGAAAGTCTCGCTTGAGTTTGTGGTAAAGTTCTTTCCGAAGCTTGCATGCATAACGAATTTGTAGTTAATGTCTGGCTTCCCTTCTTTGAAGGCATCTCCGTAGCTTACGTCGAGTATCTCTCCAACGAAGAAGGTGTGATCCCCCGTTTCGACTTCTTTGACAACTTTGCACTCAATATTTGCCTGGCACTCTTTGATGGAGGGTACCTTAACCTTCTTGGACTCAACCAGCGTGAGACTTAGCTTCTCCATTTTGTCTCCCTTCGCCCCGCTCAGCGTTCCAGCCTTCCAGACATCCTTAAGAAGCTCTATTGTCGGAACCGCAACCACAAACTCTCCGCATTCCTTAATGAGGGAGTGCGTGTACCTGCTGTGCCCGATCGCCACTCCGAGAAGCTGCGGGTTGAATGACAAAGGAACAACCCAGTCGGCAGTCATCACGTTTGGTTTTTCAACTCCTGATACTACTAGATAAGTTCTCAGAGGATACAAATACTCCAGCATTCCCACCACCTCACTCCTCACAACTTTTCTCTTTCAGAAGGGAGATAAAGTCCTTTGCACTGCTAACAGAGTAGAGTTCTTCCTTTACAAGAAAAACAACTGATTCGACCTTCTTCCTGCAAACCTTGTCGGTAATGTATGCTGCCTCCGCATCTATAGCTTCTGAAATCCTACCGAGAAGCTTTGCCCTCTTTTCGATCTCCCTTACCTGCTTGAATCCAGTAAGGATCTGGTCTTCTCTCGCCTGTGAGACTGCATCAAAGGGGGCCTGCCTGACCGGATAAACTGACAGGCCTATAACTCTAAGCTGCTCAATTATCTCTCCCTCCTCTCCCTCAATCTCTTCTTCCTCGTTAACGTTTGCTTCAACGAAATTGAGCAGGTCTATTTCCTTTATCGCAAAGGTTCCGATGATCTCCTCAATTTTTGCGGCTGTTGAAAGCGTTGTGTCTGTCCCCTCTTCATACTTCTTTACTGTTCTTCTTGACACTCCTAGCATCTTTGCCATGTCTCCAACGCTCAACCCCAGTCTCTCCCTGGCCTCTCTTATCCTCTCGCTGTCGAGCTTAACGTAGTAACCGCCAGGTGCGGAGTAAACATATGGATAGATCCCTTCAACAACAAAGTCGTAAAAGGTTGCGAGGTTGATAACAGGCAAACCGTAGCGTGTATAAACAACCCCTCTTTCAAGGAAGTCGAACTTGAATCTTTCCCCGATTACTATAGGGCTTGCCCGCAAAATTTTCGTCAGCTTCTTCATCTCCTCTGCCGCCTCAGGTTTCAAAGAGTCAACATTGTAGAGAACCTTGATGAGAAGAACGACATCATCCTTTCTTGCAACAATGTCGAAGCATCTTGGCTTAGTCTCGGCTAAATCTGCGACGTTAAAATCAGCCTTCTGGAGTATCTTAACCACTGATTCAACCAAGGCGGCATACATTTACAATGATGTATATGCGTTACTATATAAGATTTATGTCCTCTGGATTTTTTCTTCCCAGACCTTTTTCACGGCTTCTTCGACAATTTTGAGGCATTCTCGGGCATTCTCCTTTGCCTTCTCCACTATCTCCCTGTAATCGATTCTCTGGTTTTTTATTCCGTGAGCGTAGTTGTCCATCGTGCAGATGATTGCGTAGCTAAGGCCAAGCTCCTTGGCTATCGTCGCTTCGCTACCAGCAGTCATGCCCACACAGTCAGCGTAGTTTTTTATCATCGCAATCTCAGCCTTGGTTTCAAGTCTTGGTCCCCTTGTCTGAAAATAAACGCCTTTCTCAATTACGGGAAAGCTCGAATGTTTTTTAGCCTCCCTTAAAAGTACGCTCCTCAAATAATCGTCGAATCCGGGGGTAACATGGACAAGCGAGTCGTTGTAAACTGTTACGCCGCTGAAAAAGTCTATGTAATCGTCTGGGATGATGAGGGATGGAAGGGTAAATTCCTCCTTGAGCGCTCCAACCGAACCCATGCCGATTACGTACTTCACACCCAGTGATTTCAGCGCTTGAAAGTTTGCGGGATGGTTTATTCTGTGGGGGGGTTTGTCCTTGTTTTTGCCGTGCCTCTGGATTATCGCAACATCGATGCCGTCGATTCTGCCAACATCAACTTCCGCAACGCCGTATGGAGTCTCAATCCTTGTCTCCTCCACGTCTTTAAGAACCTCGATTTCGAGGATGTGAGTTCCTCCAATGATTCCGATCATTCAACCAGCCTCCAGTAAACCCTTTCCCCCTCAAGTTTCTTCTTTATAGCGCCTTTCAGCTCCAGTAACTCGAGAACTTCTTCAAATTTGCCGGGGAAAACGGCTTCTAGCGTGTGTATGTTCAAACCTCTTTCAGAAACAACCCTTCTCAGCTTTGACTGGCTCATCTCACCCTCTTCGTGAAGTATATCGTGTATAAGCTCCGAAAGGTCTTCAATAACGTTCCACGGGAAAATTACCCAGTAATGGTCGGTCAGGTAGTCTCCAAGGTAGTCGGGGATGAACTCAGACTTTTCCAGCATCAGCAGTGATGCCGTTCTCACTTCTTCTCCTTCCACGTGATTTAAAGCTCCCTTCATTGTACTTCCGGTGTTGATAAAATCGTCCACTACCAGTAGCCTGTCTCCCTCAACCTTAACTCCCGCTTCTCTGACATCGAGACACGCAATTTTTGAAACGCCAAGATGATCGCTCAGAAGGCTTCCTACAAAGACTCCTCCCTTCACCAGAGAAACTATTTTGTCCGGAATGAAGCCATCCTCGATGATTTCAAATGCAATCTTTCTGCAAAGGCTTTCCACGTATCTCCAGCTCAGCACGAGGTACATTTCACTCACCGTAGAACCTCAACCTAACAACCTCTCCACCCGGCCTGTAAACTGCCACGTTTCCCGGCATGGGGTTGAGGTTGACCTTTTTCTGGAAGTCAGTCTGAGCCTGCCAGGTTGAGGAGTTGACCATGAAAACACCCCTGTAGAACCCCGTTCCGTAAGTGTGGATGTGCCCGCAGTGAAAAACATCGGGAACGTCTTCAATTACGAGGTAGTCTTCCTTTTCAGGGGCCAATGGAGTTCTTCCACCGTAAATCGGGCTGAGGTGTCTCCTTTTCAGAATTTCCTCCATCACCTTCTGTGGTTCATCGTAGCTGAGCCTCGGAATCTTGGAGATTATATCGTCTATGCTTCTCCCGTGGTAAATTAAAACCTTCACACCTTCGATGTCAACATAAGCTGGATTTCCCACATGCTCAACATTTTTCGGAAAAAGATCCCGTATTTCTCCATCAAAAGCGGGCTGGGGTTCGGCCTGCCTCACTGCATCGTGGTTTCCGGGGGAGACTATCACCTTTATGTGCTTTGGAATCTCTTCCAAATGGGAAGCTGCAAACTCGTACTGGCCGTATATATCTTTTATTGCCAGATCATCCTCCTGCCCCGGATACACGCCTATGCCGTCAACGATGTCTCCCGCTATTATGATGTATTTAACTTTTTCAGCGAGCTCCTGACTCTTCTTCCCCCCAACCTCCCCATTCAGCCAGTTGATAAACATCTTCCATTCTCTTTCGAGGAACTCTTTGCTTCCGAAGTGTGTATCGGATAAAAACACCATGTAAAAGTCCTTCTTTTTCTCGCCATTCCCGTTAATCGGGATGTCGGGGAAAATTATTCTGTTTGCGTAGAGTGAGGAGCCTTTAATGACTCCCGTTACACCTATAACCTCATCACCCAGAAGCTCTCTGGCAATTTCAGCGTTTTTGCCTGTCGCAACACACGTTATCATTCCAGTATTGTCTTCAAGACGAATGTAGCACCTGTCACCCCTCTCATAAACTTCATTCACAAGCCCGGCAACACTCACGTTTCCCTTAACCTTCCCTGCGTAGGCAATCGGTGTGGTGTTCACCCTGCTCCTTATTATTTTTGTAAGCTTTTCAAGCCTGGAGTTGAAGTACATGAGAAAGTCTTCCACACTGCCCTGGCAGGAAGACTTTCCCGTGATGTCCTTTATGACCTTCAGAGAACTGTTTGAGGCTTTCACTTCGTTAATTTTTTTCTCAACCTCCGGCTTGGGTTTTGGTTCTGGCTTTGGCTTTGGGTTTGCCAAATTTCGCAAAAACTCTTCAACAACACTCTTTTCTATTATGAATCCGCCATTGGCTACACAACAGATTTTGTCCACAATATCATCACTAAAAAGACCCGATTTGCAGAGGAGTTCCGCAGCTTTCGGGTCTATGTTGTATCCCCTAACTAAGAACTTTTTCGCCACTGTTGCAGCATCGATATTTTTAATTACCATCCCCTCTCCTCCTTAAAGCATGGACACCGAATCCAAGACCTATCAGTTTCTGAAAGATGTAGTCTCAACGTTAATTATCGTTGCGGTTGTGGTGGGTGGGGGTATTGCAATAACTGGCACATGGCCATTTATGGTTGCAGTAGAGTCTGGCAGCATGGAGCCCAACATGTATCCCGGCGACGTTGTTTTTCTCCTCAGCCCATCCCGCACGGGAGGTGTGGTGACTTGGGAAGAAGGTGTGGAGAGCGGTTACATGAGCTTCGGAAATTATGGTGATGTTATCGTTTACAAGCCTAATGGTTATGGAAAACCCATAATACACAGAGCCATTGCGTATGTCCACAAGGGAGATTACATTCCAGCCATTGTTAACGGAAAGCTCGTTCTGACGAACCAGATAGCGGAGAGTGACGGATACATAACTCAGGGAGACAATGTAAGGACGAACCAGCTTCCCGACCAGGCTGTTCCGGCAGCGTTTTCGCCAATTGGCGAGAAAATTCAGCCTGTAAAGGAAGAGTGGATTATCGGGGTGGCCAAGTTCAGGATACCCTATATCGGGTATGTTAGGCTGCTGATTCCGATTTGATTGAGTTCATCTCATTTTGAGGTAGGTGTAAACCACTCTGTGCAGAGCGGTTATGTGGCTCAGAATGGCTATCAGCAAAACGGCCTCATAGATGTAGCCCGAAACCATGCCCAGAAGCAGAATCAAAAGCCTCTCACTTCTTTCAGCAATTCCTACATCACATTTTTCGATGATGTTCTCCGCCCTTGCCCTCGTGTAGCTAACAAGCAACGCTCCGCTCATCGCAAGCGCAACAACTATCCAGTTTACACCATAGATTCCGAGAGAAATGAATAGAATGACGTCAACATACCTATCTGAAACGGAGTCCAAGAATGCTCCAAAATTTGATGTTAGTTCAGCCTTTCTCGCCAGCGCCCCGTCCAGCAGGTCGCAAAGACTGCTGAATAAGACAAAAACACTTGCAAGCAATACGTTTCTCTCAATTATTAAGTAGGAAGAAACGAGAGCAAAAATAAGCCCGGAAAATGTAAGGTGGTTTGGTTTCACTCCAAGTTTGGCCAGTCTTAAGGCTACTGGGGAGATTAGCTCCGTTGTAAGAGGCTTTATCCGGCTTAACATTCTACTTCCACAGCTTCCCTCTGTAATGCCCTGTTACTGGACAACCGAGGCACAGGTTAATTTCCCAGTAGTCGCAGTTTGTACAACTTTCATCTCCGCATGGAACCTCTTCCCGCCTTTCGATGTACATTTTAATAGGCATAACCGTGTCCTTCTCAGCCCTCACGACTATTCCCGCTTCAACGTCGTAAACCTCAGGTTCAGCCCTGATGTGCTTGTCCACGATTGCCTCAAGCGTTGTCAGGTCTTCACTTGCCAGGAAAATAGTTGCATTCTTCTCTCCCGCCAATACGAGCCCGTTAAGGAAAAATGGACAATTTGAAAGCTTATCAATAATTTCTGATGGTCTCTTGCACTTCACGTCAACCTTGAGAACGTAAAGACCCGACTTCTTTATATTGAGCCCATAAGCATGGCTTACAACTCCAAGCTCCTTGAGTTTCTTTATCCTTGCTCCTACTGAAGGTTGCGAAAGCCCCACGACTTTTGCAATTTCACTTTGGGACATTTCCGGGTCTTTTTCGAGAAGCTCAAGTATCATCCGATCCTTTTCATCTATATCGACAGTTTTAGCCATTTCAGAACACCCTCTATGCCTTCTCAACATCAACTTATAAAAAATTAGCGGATTGAGCTTCAATTGTATTCAACAATCTGCCCATTACAACATACCCATAATTCTTAAAATTGAATTTATGGTTAAGTGCACAACATCCTAAACTTATCACCCAAGAACTTCTCAATCCAG
>NZ_JACDNT010000028.1 GCF_017656475.1 Archaeoglobus sp. | reverse complement strand
CCCATGCAGCTGGTCTGTTATTTTTGGTATAAATAGTTTTGCTCAGAACCATAATATCTTGCACGTCGATTGATATTAGCTCACCTCTCCTGATTCCTGTTTTCAATAGCAGGAGAACGATTGCTTTATCTCTTATGTAAGGTATCGAGTTAACGAGAAGACTGGCTTCTTTGACCGTCAGAACTCTCCTCTCAGAATTTTTGTTTTTCTTGTAGGGATTTAGGTACCTCTTTCTGACAGGAATTACGGGGTTACCATTGACGACGTTCTCATATTGTAGAAAGTCGTAAAAACTGGAAATTGCTGAGAAGTAGTTCTCAAGTGTTTTCTGTTTTAGCCCCTTGCTTCTGAGATAGGAAAGGAACTCTCTCAATACGAACCTGTCAACGTGTTTTACATCAATATCTCTTTCATCAAGCCATGCTAGGAATGTCCTGAGGGATGAGATGTACCTTCTTATACTCTCTGGAGTCATCCCCCTGTTGATGCAGTCATCCCTAAATGCCTCCAGAAGGGATATCTGTTTCAGAGCTTCCATTTCCAGCCCCTCCCAGTGCTCTCAATTAGACCGTACTGTTCTAAGCGCTCAATTTGCTTTATGTAGCTCCTGACCAGTTCCTGGTCTCTTATTGGATCAACATTCAGCAGGGAGTAAAGTTCGTCATAATCGACCTGTCTTCTCCTCTTGAATAAGTCTATCAGCTCTTCAGAGAACTCTCTCAACCCAGAGAATTCACTTTCAAGGAACGGCTTAGCCCTGTAAATCTTAAGCTCTTCGTCAAGCTTTTCAACGAGATTTTTGAGCATTCTGTTTTCTCTCAGAAGTTCTCTATTTTCCTCTTCAAGCTTTTTGACTTTTTCAAGAAGCTCTTTTCTTGAAATGAAATCTGAGTCATCTTTCGAAAGTGATTCCTGGACGCATTCGGTCACGAACTTAGAAATGGACATTTTTCTTTCTTTTGCAATTCGCTTCCACTCTTCGACCATCTCTTCTGACGGAAGGTAAACGTATATGGCTCGCTTCTTGACGGTCTCAGTTTTACCTCGGTTTGGTTTGGGCATAATAACAGATAGCCTTGATTATATTTATAACTTACCGGTAAATTAGTGCGGGGGGAGGGATTCGAACCCTCGAACCCCTACGGGAGTGGATTTCTCCCCTTTAAGGTCTTGAGTCCACCGCCTTTGGCCACTCGGCAACCCCCGCTTATGAAAGCATGGATGAATCAGCTTATCAACTTTACTGCTGGTGTTTGGTAATTGTAAATTAAAAAATTAACCCTTGGCTACACCTAGCGGTCTCAGCCTTGCGACAAGCCTTGAGATGCCAGCTCGATGGACAACATCAACAACATCGTCGCTCAGCTTGTAAGCTTCGGGAGCCTCCTCAGCCAGTAGTGCTCCATGAGTGGCTCTAACATATATGCCCTTCTTTTCAAGGTTCTGCTTGACCACGTTTCCTCTCAGCTTTCTTTTTGCCGCCGCTCTGCTCATCACTCTCCCGCTGCCGTGACAGGTTGAGCCGAATGTCTCCTCCATCGCTTTCTCAGTCCCAACAAGAACGTAGCTGGGCGTTCCCATGCTTCCAGGGATCAGCACGGGCTGTCCCAGCTCTCTGTAGTCATCAGGCACATCCTTTAGCCCTGGCCCGAAAGCCCTCGTAGCACCTTTCCTGTGGACGCAGAGCTTCATCTTCTTGCCGTCAACTCTGTGCTCCTCGAACTTGGCAATGTTGTGTGCAACATCGTAAACAAGCTCCATTCCCAGGTCTTCTTCACTCATTCCCATTACTTTCTGGAAGGTTTCGCGAGTCCAGTGGGCGATAATCTGCCTATTGCACCATGCGTAGTTTGCCGAGGCAGCCATTCCCGCAAAGTAATCCTGCCCCTCCCTGCTGTTTATCGGTGCACATGCAAGCTGTCTGTCTGGCAGCTTGATTCCGTACTTTCTTACGGCCCTGTCAAGAACCTCAAGAAAGTCCGTGCATACCTGATGTCCCAAACCTCTGCTACCGCAGTGTATCATTACCGTTACCATTCCCTCTTCCAGTCCGAATGCTTTCGCCACCTTTTCGTCGAATATCTTGTCCACGTACTGCACCTCAAGGAAGTGGTTTCCGCTGCCCAGAGTGCCAAGCTGTGGCCTGCCCCTATCCCTCGCCTTCTTGCTCACAACCTCAGGTCTTGCTCCATCCATCGCTCCGCTCTCTTCACAGTGCTTCAAATCCCTCTTGTAACCGTAGCCGTTCTCCACAGCCCATTTAGCCCCTTCAACGAAAATCTCGTCAAGCTCTCTGTCGCTAACTCTCAATCTGCCTTCACTGCCCACTCCCGATGGCACTGCAACGAAAAGCTCGTCGATGAGTTTTCTTATTACGGGCTTAACCTCATCAACCTTCAGGTTACTCCTCAAAAGCCTTACACCGCAGTTTATGTCGAAGCCAACTCCACCAGGGGAGACCACACCCTCTTCAACATCAAATCCCGCAACACCCCCTATGGGGAAGCCGTAGCCAACATGAACGTCGGGCATCACCAAGGATGCCATCTGTACTCCCGGCATTGTCGCTACATTTGCAGCCTGTTCAACAGCATCTTTCTCAAGAATCTGCATCAGCTTCCTGCTTATGTAGAAGTAAGCGGGAACCCTCATTCCGGGCTTGTAACCTTTTGGCAATTCCCACTTATAATCCGTAATCTTCCTCAAAACGTTCTCCATGTTTTCCGATTTGTCAAAGTGTTTAAATTGTTTTACTCTTCCATTTGTACAGTTCAACCCACCAGCAGGTCGTGATTGGCATAACTACAACCCAGCCTATTATTACCGCTACTGTGGAGCCAATTATTGTCCCCCAGAATCCGAGAAATTTAAGGAGATGAACAGGAGCTTGGCCAGCCATGCCTGCAAGACCCACGAGAAGCCACATAATCACGGTATCGGCAATGTTCCGTCTTAGCACTTTAATGCCCTTTTTTATTCCCGATAGCGTTTTTTCACCGTCAATAACGATCGCATAGGGCACAAAAGTGAAAAGGAAAGAGAGAGTGGCCACGAGAATTGCAAGCAGGATGGTCCATAAAAGGAAAGATATCCCATAGTAGACAATCATTTCCGTTTCTTTACTGATTGTATCGAGATTCTCAAAGATTTCTGCTGCCAAGTTAATTATGGGGAAAAATGCCACTGCAGCTATTATCGCAAAGATTAACTCGTAAACAAACAGGGGAAGAAACCGGGATTTGGCATGTTGGAAGGCCAATTGGAGGTTTGCAACGTTTTCAAGAGCATCGTTGCAGAGCTTAATCCACCATGCTTTGAAGAGTGTATTTATTGCGGTAACCAGCAACAGCCACAAAATGAAAAGTAGGCTTAGTAGCTCGATGTTTTCAGCAATCCTTGCGAAGATTTCTATTGCCTCTTCAGGTTTCTCTGAGATTTTACCAGATAGAATGATTTCGGGAAGCTCAGGGATTATGGCATAAACCACACCTAAAAAAATTAGAAAGGAAGCGGCGATGACTGACACTCCCTGTAATATGAACGGTATTGCTGTGACTGGATACCTTCTCCAGGCTTCCCATCCTGCTCTGATAACCTCCCATCTCATACTCCGAAGTACTCCTTTACATGCGGACGGGTGATGTAGTAGATGATTATGCCGTTTATTATTATTCCAATAATCCCCTGGGCTATCCCGACACCCCCTTGAGGCAGCATGAACAGCGACGAGACAATACCAAGTGCAAGAAGAATCAGGAATATCCACCACGCCCAGCTTGCCCCTTTCCAGAGCCCGTATGCAACAACCAGATTAATCAGTCCGAAGACAACGAATAAGACGCTACCGACTGTCATCAGCAGACTAACCAGCGGTGCGGCTCCACCAAGTTCGCTTGGTGGGATATACTGGCCAACCATTGCAAAAATGCCTGCCATAGCAAAGCAACCAATAGCCCCTATGAAGCCCAGTATTGCCAATATGGTAACTCCAAAAGGCCTCATGACACCTGTTATCAGCCTTCCATATATTAATGTTACGTTAACCTGTGAGCTTACTGACAAATCCCTCTATGCTTTTGTTGACAACCTCTGGCTTCTCAAGAATAACACAATGTCCTGCGTTCTTTACAACCACTAGCTTTGAGTTCCTAATCATCCTTGAAAGTTCTTCCGATTTGCTTACGGGAAGCAGAGCATCCTCCTCACCGACGATAATCAGAGTAGGCTTATCTATCTTTTTCGCGTCATCCCTCAAGTCGACAGTCGTTAACGTTTTGTAAGTATTCATTGCTGAATATGGCGGTGTGTATTTCATTGCCTGATCCAGTATCCACTCTCTAACCTCCCCAGCCTTCTTTCCGACGGCAAGTTTGCTTACGAAATCTGCCGACCTCTTGTATGATAGGGTGGCAAAGAGTTTCGCAAACGGATAACCGAGCTTATGGAGGGCTTTGATTTTAGTTCCACCACCGATGAGGATGAGTGCGAGAATCTTTTCGGGATGCTCAACGCAGTACTTCATCGAAATCATTGTGCCGAAGGAATGTCCGACAAGAATAAATCTTTCCAGCCCAGCATGTTTAACAACGAGATCAAGATCAGACACGAAGTTTTCAAACCTGTAGTGTTCATATTCAAGCGGTTTGTCAGAATTTCCGTGACCTCTGTTGTCGACAAACACCATTTTGTATTTTCCCGCAAAATAACTTCTCTGCTCTTTCCACCAGTTCATGTTCGCAGTCCAACCGTGAACGAAAACGAGAGGAAGTTCAGCACCGTCCTCCACTTCATAGTAAACATTCACTCCACCATTCATAACATATGGCATGATTAATTAGTGGATTTGTTGAACTTATAAAAGTTTCCACTAAAGTTTTATCTTCATGGCGATGTCCAACAGCTTTTTCCATTTCTGATATTTGTCCCCGACATCTTCTCTTCTCTCGAAAACATCGCTAAATGGCATGCAGAAGTCCTTCTTCCACTTTCCTATCGCCCTACCTGCAACGAGATGTGCACCGAACGACGTTCCGGAAAGTATTGCTCCCCTCTCCACAGGGATTCCAGTGACATCTGCTATTCTCTGCAGAAAAAAGTCGTTGGACGACATCTCCCCGTCGCATCTAATCCTCTCTAGCTCCACTGGAGACTCCTTTTTCATTATTTCCACAATCTCCGCAATTCTGAAGGCTATGGATTCAAGAAGAGCCTTAACGATGTCCTCTCTCATCATGGCGTTTGATATGCCGTAAAGAAGGCCGGGGATGGAAACGTAGTGTGGTGTCGCAAGTCCGGTAAAGGAAGGGATCAGCAGCATGCCCTCATTCTTGGACTTAAACGCCATCTCAGACGTCTTCGACACGTCATCGTAGATGCCGATTTCTTTCAACTTTTCCACGGCAGAACCGCTGTAGAAGAGCATCCCTTCCAGCATGTATCGCATTTCCGATTTAAGCTTCCAAGCGATTAATGGAAGCAAACCTCCGGGAGATGCTTCTGGCTCCTCGCCGACGTTTAGGTCAACGAACGTCCCTGTTCCGTTTGTTGCCTTCAAATCTCCTTCTTCCCAGCAACCAAGCGCGTAAAGGGATGCGGACTGATCGGCAATAACTCCAGTCACCGGTACATTTCTGTACTCTCCAAAGATTCTGTCACTCTCAAGAGTTTCTGGGAGCATTTCTTTATCAGCCCCAACAATTTTGAGAATTGGCTCGCTCCATCTCAAATAGTAGGAGTCATAAAGGCCAGTAGCAGCAGCATTGGAGTAGTCGGTTAGATGCTCTCCGGTAAGCCTGTAAACGATCCAGCTATCCACAGTGCCGGCCTTCAAATCGTACCTCTCCTTTTTCTCCCCAAGCTCTCTGAGCATCCAGCAGAGCTTTACACTGGTGTGGTTTGGTCGGATGGAAAGGCGGGAGAGTGTTATGAACCACTTCACTCTTCTTCTGTTCTTCAGCGTTGGAAGTAATTTTACAACGCCTCTGGCAATCATCCCCGCTGTTCTTGCCATTCTTATGGTCGAATCTCTGTTCATTTCTTCCGCCAAGGCATCTGCTCTCATATCCTGCCATCCCAATGCGTTAAAGACCGGTTTGCCAGTCTTGCCATCCCATAGGACTGCCGTGGTTCGCTGGTTGGTGATGGCAATAGCTTCAACGTTGTAGTCATCAATAGCGATATCCGCGAACTTCAGACATTTCCTCGCCAGATCTTCAGCATCTATTTCAACCCAGCCTGGTTTGGGGTTGTGCTTGACCACTGGTTCTTTCTTCAGAGCCACAAGCTTACCTTCATCGTAAACGGCAAGCTTTATCGTCGTGGTTCCGGCATCAATCACTCCTATCATAGGACATCAGCCATTAGCTCGATAATATCCTTCCCCTTGAGAGCCATCTTACAGGAGGGGCAAGCGGTAACGATTTCATAGTCAAAATGCTTTCTCCTTCTCTCCGCAACCTTCTCGGCCATATCGGGAGCGACGTATCTGTAAACTCCACCATAACCACAGCAGTGGGTATCTTTTCCGCTGAATACTGGCTCATGAACCTCAAAACCCATCTCTGCAAGCAGTTTTCTTGGCTCTTTTACCACATCAAGCTTCCTTGCAAGAATGCACGGATCGTGGTAGGATACATCCCCTCCAATCTTGACGGGCTTTAGAACAGCAAGAATGTGGGCAGCCTTAATGCCATTTTCCCTCATCACGTGAACGCAGTGCGGACAGTTGCTGATAACTCCCTCGTATCTCGATGCTGCCTGCCTTAGCTTTGCAATTTTTTCCTTAAATTTGTCAATCAATCCAAGCTCGTAGTAAGGCATTCCGCAGCAGTCCACGTTTGTTAAGGCAAAGTCAACACCGAGCTTCTCCAGAACCTCAACTGTTGTATCGAAAAGGTCGCTCTCAAAAGTTCTGCAACCGGGAAAGTAAAGAATTCTACCCTCCCTTTCCTCAGTTTGAACTTTTATCGATTTCTCAAACTTCTCAATTGCCTTAAGAGCAAGTTCCCCTCCCCTGAAGGCTCTCAGGTTATCGTTAACGCTAATGTCCATTGGACACGCATTCTTGCATGCGTCACACGGAAGGCAGTGGTAAATTGCATCATCCGTCTCACCAAGGTATGCGAGCCTCGCTTTTACGGAAGGTGAGACGGTAAGCCTTCTCTCAGCATCAAAAACAGGACAGACATGAAGGCACATGTTAGGGCAGAGCATGCACCTCGTAACTTCATCTGCCTTTCCGAGCTTCGGTACAACTTTTGCAAGCCTCATCTTTGTCTTCAAGTCGGTGTTAGCGAGAATTCTCGAAATAACCTTTGGATTTATCACAGCATCACCCCCCTGTTCAAAATGTTTCTTCTGTCAAGAATGCTCTTTAAGTCCCTGAGAAGAGGATAATAGCCTCCAATCTCGGCAGAAAGCCACCTCTTCCTCAACCTCCCCACGCCATGGTGGTGCGTGAGGTTCCCCCCGTTCCTTAGCGAGGTCTCAACGGCTTTCCTCCACACCTCCTCGTAGTAGCTCTCGATATCAGCCGGCAGTCCGGCAAATGTGAAATAGAAGCACAAACCGCTCTCGTAGAAGTGAGAGGCGTGGGCTGAGGCAGTCACAGTCCCCTCAACACCTCTTATCGCCTTTAAAACCTCCGTGTAGACTTTTTCGGCATCCCTCCAGAAGCAGGCAACCTCTATGGTATCGAAAATGAATCCGAGAGGGACGATTCTGCTTATATCCGACACATCAAACCTCTTTTCGAGCCATTTTTCGGCTCTTCCATCCACCACCTCTCCACTCACCACTTTTTTAGCCTCTTCCAGCCTTGCAGAAGCACCTTTTCCTTCAAAAACCGCGATGAGTGTGAATGATTCCGAGTCGAAGTACCTCAGACTCTCTTCATCATCAAAAATCCTCATCAGTGCAGGTTTGAGCTGCATAAGGGCTTTTGCATCCCTTACCGCATCTCCAATACCTTCGTACTCCACCGATAGCGTTAGAAACTCCTCCGGGAGAGGAAAGATTTTCATCACGGCTTCAGTCACAACGCCAAGCAATCCCTCACTCCCAACAAAAATTCGCTTTAAGTCCGGCCCCGCCCTTCTTGGCGTTGCCCTTTCAACAACAACCTCTCCATCCGGCAGCACTGCAGTAAGCGAGATGAGTAGGTTCTCGATGTTCCCGTAGCCGGTTGAGAACTGCCCGCTCGCCGCTGTGGCAACCCATCCTCCGACAGTGGAGCAGTAAAGGCTTTGAGGAGAGTGGCGGAGCGTAAAGCCGCGATGGTTGAGGATTTTCTCCAACCTCCCTCCAACAACCCCTGCTCCCGCTCTGACGAGCATATTCTCCTCATCAATCTCCACAAAGTCAAGACCAAGCGTTGAAACCGCTATTCCTCCTTCATAAGGCGTGGCGGCATCGATAACACCACTCCCTCCTCCAAAGACGTAAACAGGAACACCGTAGGCGTTTGCAACCTGAAGGACTTTTGACACCTCCTCTGTTGTTTTCGGGAATGCGGCAGCATGTGGTAGAGCGGGGAATTCTTTTTTCAGAAGCTTCGGAAGGTGCAGGGGATTGTAGTCCTTGCAGTAGGCTATTCTATCTTCCATGTTTGTTGAGATCTCCACTCCAGCCGATTTTATCTCCTCAACCGCCTTCTCTATCATCTACTCCCCACCGCCTTCAGTTTCACAGCAGTCCCGTAAGCAAGCAACTCCGCCGCTCCAGCCGTCGTCTGCGATGTGGTAAACCTGACATTAACAACGGCATCGGCGCCGAGCTTCTTAGCCTCATTCACCATTCTGTTTAGAGCCTCTATTCTGGCATCTCTGAGCATTTCGGTGTATTCCTCAATTTCTCCTCCGACAATATTTTTCAAGCCAGCAAGAATGTCTTTTCCGATGTGCTTAGCCCTTACAGTGTTTCCGAATACAACTCCGAGAACCTCCTCAATTTCGTAGCCAGGAACAAATTCTGTGGTTGTAACAATCATTCTCTCACCTCCTCTACCTTCTTGTCCCTCCCACCAAAAAGTATGAGAGCAATTCCTATAGCTATTAGAGCGGTGTCCAGAATGAAGAGGAAAGGCAGAGTAATCTCAAGAATAACTCCAACCACGATAAAACCAAGCCCCCATTTAACGTGGCTTTCCATAATTTGAATGAATTGAGAAGGATATAAAACTATCCTACAATCAGCTCCTCAAGCACCGCCAGAATGGTTTTGCCCTCGTACAGAACCTGGTAGATATTCTTCAGCAGTGGGAATTGCTCCTCGTTGGTTTTACCCTCTGACTCCAGTTTTTTTAGCAGCTTGTAAGCCATAAGAGTCGTTCTGTAGCCCTCTATAACTCCCACGCCTCTCCTTTTCAGCTCATCAAGTGCCTGTTCAGCCGTATAACCCTTGCCGAGCAGCTCTCCAAGCATCCCGTTCCTTCCACCTCTGAAAGTAGCAATTAAGTCTCCAAACCCTGAGAGGCCAAAAGCTGTCATCTTATCACCACCAAGGAGATGTATGAAGGACGCAATCTCGTTAATGGCCTTTGTCGCTATAACTCCTTTTGCATTGCTCATCTCTACGTTGTGAACACTCTCATATCCCCTTATCCAAGAAATCGCTATTGAGTAGACGTTCTTCAGAGCAGAGGTGATCTCCGTACCAATTATGTCTTTAGAAACTTCAACGCCGTAGTGCTTCGTCTCAAAAATTCGCTTCATTTCCTTTGCAGCATCAATGTTCACGCTGCTGAAGACGACTTTGGTTGGCATACGCTTTGCTACTTCTCTCGCAATTGCAGGTCCCGTTATTGCAACAGTCTTTTCCCTTAAATCCTTACTCAGCCTCCATACGGCTTCGGGAACCGTCAAGATTTCTCCATCATAATCGATAAGACCCTTTGAAATCAAAATCAGGAACTGGTCGTTGAGGTAGGGGAGAATTTTATTCATGACAGGAATTACACCTTCCGTGCTGACTCCAAGCAGAACGACTTCTGATTTATCAAGACATTCCTCAAGCTGCTCAGGCCAGAAGAATTTGACAGCCTCAAGCCTGACACCAAGTCTCGGATGCTCTTTACCTGCTGAAACCAACTGTAAGATCTCCCTATCAAACTCAGTCCCCCAGATTCTCACTTCATTGCCGTTATCAACAAGCGGTACGGAAAGGGCTGAACCCATCGCACCCGCTCCGAGTATTGACACAATCATGCATTAAGATTCAATCAAAATTAGAAAAACTTTTTGAAAATGTTTATATGGCACCTCTCGTATTTCTTTCATGCCAGGCATCGTCCCTCACAGACACTGTGTGGTTTGCGGCAAAGCTATCGAGCCTGATCAGCAGGTTTGCAGCAGTGAATGTGAAGAAATTCTAAACAAGGAGAGAAAGAGGCAGAGGAACTTCATGATACTGATGTTTGCCATTCTGATTTTGCTGCTCCTGATGATGTGGCTGCCTTATTTACAGCATTAGCATACACACTCTTCTCCTGGTACCGGGACAGGATATCTGGAGGTCAGGCAGGCCAAGCAGTAATCCCTGCCTCCACCAGCCCTTTTAATGGCCTCAAGCAGACCTTCCAGGCTTAAGTATGCCAAGCTATCTGCTCCAAAGATTTCTCTTATTTCTTCTACAGTGTGATTGGCTGCAATCAGCTCCTCTCTCGATTTCATGTCTATTCCGAAGTAGCATGGGGCTATAATCGGGGGACTGCCGACTCTCATGTGCACTTCTTTGGCCCCAGCCTCTTTTATCATCTGCACGATTCTTCTTGAGGTGGTGCCCCTAACTATGCTGTCGTCCACCAGAACAACACTTTTTCCCTTCACGTTCTCCCTTACGACGTTTACCTTAAGCCTCACCGATGCCTCTCTAAGGCTTTGAGCAGGCATTATGAACGTTCTGCCGACGTATCGGTTCTTTATTAGTCCTTCGAAGTATGGCAGTCCAGATTCCTGAGCATAACCTATTGCTGCTGTGATCCCGCTATCCGGAACTGCGGAGACGAAATCGGCATCCGCTGGAGATTCTCTCGCCAGAACCTTTCCCATTTCACTTCTTGCCCTGTAAACGCTTACACCATCAATTATCGAATCAGGACGAGCAAAGTAAATATACTCAAAAATGCAGACGGCTTTTCTTTCAGATTCGGCAATTTTCACGAATTCGATATCCCCATCTCTGATAATCACTGCCTCTCCCGGCTTTACATCCCTTATGAATTTTCCTCCGAGGGCGTCAATTGCGCAACTTTCACTGCATACTATATATCCCTCATCAATCCTGCCGACACAGAGCGGTTTGAAACCAAGAGGGTCTCTGAAGCCAACAACTGCATCGTCAAAGAGCATGGTTAAAGTGTAGCTACCCACGAGAGATTCATTCAGCCTTTCGAGGGCGTGTGTGATATCTTTCTTCTCGATTAGGAACTTTGACAGTAGTTGTGAAATTACCTCCGTATCTGAGTTTGTTGTGAAAACTCTTCCTTCATTTTCGAGTTCATTTCTAAGCTGGACGTAGTTGACGAGGTTGCCGTTGTGGGCAACGGCTATATATCCCGCTTTAGATTTGACGACGAATGGCTGTGCATTCTCAAGCTTTGATTTTCCTGTTGTTGAGTATCTGACGTGTCCGATTACCGACCTGCCTGCAAGAAGCTCGAAGTCCTCATCGTTGAAAACTTCGGTTACTAAACCCATCCCTCTCTTTTGCCTGATGTGGTTGTCGAATGATGCTATTCCTGCTGACTCCTGACCGCGGTGCTGAAGTGAAAAGAGAGAATAGTATGTGAGTCGGGGAGCAAGCTCCCCATTGGGGTGGTATAGGCCTACAACACCACACATTTACGTTCTGTTCTTTTTCTTCCTAACCCAGTTGTAGCTTCTAAGCCTCTTGCTTCTTCCAAACCCGCATGCTGCACAGTAACCCTTTCTCCTGTGGAATGAGTGCCTTCCACACCTTCTACACCTTATGTGGACTCTTTTTCTGCCCTTTTTACCCATTGCAGCCGTACCGTCCGACATCACTCACCACCCGGTGCCGGAGAAACGAAAACTACAGTATCTCCTCTTATAACCACACTTCCAACTTTTCTGACAACCTCTCCATTCTGAATTTCCTCAGCATCCAGCAGGACGAGATTCATATGGATGTCGTACCCATCCAGCATTCCTCTAAATTCCCTACCCCCCTTCAGCCTTACGATGACGGGGGACTTCAGGGATCTGTTTAGCACGTCTAATGGTCTTGGTGGCATCTTCTTCCCCTCCAGAATTATCTAAGGTTCGTTACAGGAGGAGTTATTTAAAAATATCGCTGAACTTAAATTTTGTTGGATAGTGGAGAATTCAAAGCCCCAACACTCATCGAAAACGTTTTTAACCATGAGTAGAATGCAATACCAAGCGCGGGTAGTCTAGCGGTAGGACAACGCCCTTCCGAGGCGTTAGCCCGGGTTCAAATCCCGGCCCGTGCATCCGGGCATAGCCCTCCGTTGGGGCTATAATCATAGTATAGAACCCGGTTTGATTTTTTACACTTTTCAAAAGCTCGTTTATGAATTTGGAGGCGTTTGGCGTCGTTTTCTTCAACCAGTCGTAAACGTCCTTATCAAGGGTAATATGCAATCTCGGCTTATTCCGCTTTGTTTTCCGTTTTCTCGGCTCTGAGGATGATTTATTTTGTCCAGACACATGGGTTTCTGTCCGCATAATTTTACTTTTGTTGTCCCGGTATATAAAGGGGGGATGTGGAGGGGTTAGGTTGGGTTATGTGTATAATGCCTCTATTTGAGATACCAAAGAGTTCAAATTGTTTTCTTCTTCCTGAATTTGGTAACTGAGAGAATCTAAAACCCCTTTAAGATAATTTACTTCATTAGATTTCTCTTCCAGTCTCCTATTGTATTCTAAACATGAATCGTAATATAGTGGCTTTCCAGCACAATAATTATTCCAGTAATCCACCATGTCGTTATATTCAGAAACAGCTTGCTTATATTCATTGTAAACATAGTTATACCTTGATTTTAAATTCTCTAATTCCCACAATATCTCAAAATATTTTTCTCTCAGTTGACGAAATTTCTTGAATTCTGCAGGATTGTCAAAACTCGGGTATTTGTAATAATTCGGGTTATTCTCATAATAAACTATATAACCACCGGTTACTTCACATGCCAGGTATTTGAAAGGTTCAACTTCAACCAAAACCCATGCATGGTTATACTCCGAAATATCAGCATTTTCTTTGTCTATATTTCCTACTGCTATTTTTGCGTTAAATCCGTTTGTTTCAAGAATGTTCCAAAATTCTATAGCCATATCTTCACAAACAAATAAATCAGGAAGGGAATAAGTATGGGTTTTGTGGTATTCCTCCAGCAATTCTTTAATTTTGGTGATTTTGGAGTTTGAGACTTGGATTGTAACTGTAGTCGTTGTTATGATTGTTGCCTCTTCTCTTTCTTCTGGAGGCTTACCTTTACCTAGAAAAACCCAGTTCAATTCATCAACAATCTGCTCTAAGGTATTTTGAACATCGTCCCAGTATCCTCTTTTGAAGAGTAGATATGCGATGAAAATAACTAGGAACATTAAACTAGTCCATCTGCTCATTTTAGTCACCTTTAAGAATTTTCCTCTATTTATCTAGTTTAATCGTTTTTATGTTTTATGTTACTTAAGATCTTCAAGAATATCATGCAATTCTTTTAGCGCTTTTTCACGCATTTTTAATAGATCCTCTTGTTCTGTAACAAATTTATAGAGTCTTATGGCCTTGAAAAGCTTGTCAATCTCGATTGATGAACGATATATTTTTTCCAGTATCAAATTAATTTTGCTATTGAATTTCTCTTCATTGGCTAGAATTTTTTGCATGGCATTCAAAAGAGCCAATACATTCTGAATACGCATTTTAATAGCGGAATGAATCCGGTCGGAACTTGCAATATTCAATTTTATTTCTCCTTTTTCGGTAATCTCTATGTATTTTCCTTTTTCCAACATGACCAAAGAATACCATCTAACATCCAGATTACCAACATCTTCTAACTTTAATCCTCCTTTGCCAAGCTCTTTTGCAATCGTTATTAAATCCTCTTCTGCTCTCTTTAGTCGTTGCCATTTTTTAGAATCGTAATCTGGATCCGGTCTAAGGTCCTCTTTTACAAAAAATTCTAAAATTTCCAACCCCTTTTCTGTAATGACATATTTATGCTCTTTTTTTACTAAGTCTTTTGATTCTAATTTCTTTAGCTGAATAGAAGTTGTTTTGGATGATTGATTAGTTTTTTTCTGTATTTCTGAGAAAGATGCTGATGTTTTAAAATACAAATATGCAAGAATTTCCAACCCAGAATCATCCAATGGTATGAATTCAGTTTCTCCAGTTTCTAAATCTATCTTTACTACTCCATCTGTTTCATCATTTTTATCAACCATATCTGGAACTTATCCGAAAAATTTATAAACCTTTTGGGAAACTACTTTACGGAAAGTGCTTTACAGAAAGGAGGTGAGAAGATGAGGTATTCTTTCTCGATCCCAGAAGCCTATCTTGACAAAATAGAACGGCTAAAAGCAATTCTCGGCACAAATAACGCCTCTGAAATAGTTAGAAGAGCCATAGACGAATTGGCTTCGAAATATGGGGTTGAAACCGTTAGGGAGGTGAATGTGGATGGAGTCCAGGAAAATAAGTCTTGAGTTGCCTGCCGAACTTGTCGAGTTTTTAAAGAGATTCTGCGAATGGGCCGGCTACGATCTGGAAGGATACATCAGAGGAGCTATTATTTTGGATGTCGGAGCAACATTGGATAACATCGACATCGACATGTTTCCTAAAGCTAAGGAGTTCTGGGAAGAACTGGAAGAACTGAAAGAGAAATACCTATGACAACAGTAAAGACTCTGGACTTCATGCATGTTGCAAAACATGTGTGTTCTCTCCGAAGAAACAGACCTATAACTACACCAAAAGAAGCCCCTAAAATTTTTATCAGAGGTTCAAATGTTGCAAGTTGGCAACCAAGATGCATTAACTCTATATTATATCTATATCTATATTTTGCAAATCGGCTGCTAAGCAGCCAAGCTTGGCAGCCAAGCAACCAACTTACAAAAATCTACTTTAAAAAAATGCAAGTTGGCAGCCAAGATGCATTTTTGGTAATCCAAGGAGGAGATTCTAAATGTCTCAAAAAGTAAAAATCTACATCTATGTGGATTCAGACATTTGGGATGCTTTCAAGAACTACGTATTTTCCAAATACGGTACTCTACATAAATATCTTGGTGATGAAATATCAAGAGCATTAGACTCTTACCTTAAAGATGCTCAGCCAACACACATACAAGAATTTGAACACATGATTTCTAAACCAAACAAGAAGCACCTTAAACTACTTGTATGGCTGCTCAAAAACTATCCTAAAGAGGTTCTGTATTCCGAGATTAAGCTCTTCATAAACGACTACTACGGAATAGATAAAAGAACGGTGAAGAAGTATCTGCACGATTTTTTAATACAAGGCAACTTCGTGAAGACTTTGAAGCCAATAAAGGCCAACAGCGATTGGATTCTTAAGGTTAATACGGATAGAATCCTCAACTACCTCGGCAAATTCATCTCTGAAGAGGAGTTAAGGGAGAAATACGGAATTTACAAGGAAACCTTCGCACATGAAGAAGAAACTAAAGAGAAAGAGAAAAAGTCCGAATTGAAAGAATACGTCGCTGAAAGGCTTGAAGCTGGCGATTCTCTGGATGAAATCAAAGAAAAAGTAGAGGACTTTGGAGTTGAGTTGAGTAAAAAGGTAGTCCGTTCTATTGCAAGGAAGGCAATGAGGGATAAACATGCCTAAAATATACGATTATAAGAACATTAGTAATACTCCTGTCAGGCTTACGATCCACGTAGATAGAAAGTTGTATGAAGAAGCTTCTGAAGCTGCAAAGTGTTTGAGAAAGGGCAACATCGAGAATCTGATTGTTTCTCTCCTGGAGGACATTGTCAAAGAGCTTAAGGAAATGGGATTTGACCTTAGACCGTTTTGGGAAAAAGCAAAGGAGGGTAATGATGCCAAATAACGTTATACTGTTTTACCAGAGGAATTTAGGCGGAAAAACTAGGGGTAAACATAAAAATTGCCCAAGTTGCAGCAGTAAGATGAAGAGGATCTACATGAAGTTCCAGTCCTGCAAGACTGCTACTTTTCGAGCTGTTGGTTGGTTGTGCCCTAACTGCCTCCACGTTGAGGTTGATTTGAAAGATAAGACCTGAGGTGATATTATGGAGAAAGTTCTGGTCTCTGAATATATTGTTTGTATGAATTGCGGAAGTATAAACCGTGAAGCCAAATTGATAAATAAATTTGATTCTTGGTTCATATTTGAATGCCCCAAATGCGGAGCAAAAATTCCGGCGATAACTCTTCCAGACAGCTCCTATTGGGCCATATTTGTTGAAAGAATAGAATGGAAGCCTCCAAAAACAGTAGAAGAGTAACTTTTTTCTTATTTTTTAGAAGATTAAAAAACTCCTTCCTAGCATCTGGAAGATCTGAAAAAGAGATGATGAAATTCATCATACCGGGGATGATGAAGGGCAATGTAACATTATCCCCGGTTTAAATAATATGAACGAACAGAAATGAGTATGAATGAGTTAAGACGGGTTAGGTGTTTGAACTGCGGCCACGAATGGGCCACAAGAGCTAAACGACCACAATGCCCCATCTGTAAAAAATTCCGTGTTGAGGAGATAACTGAGGAGAAAACGGAACCAGAACCGGTTGAGGCCAATGATGAACCTGAGATGAATGATGAATCACCTGATGAATTCCAGGAACCGGATTCATCACCTGCTCCTGAACCTGATAAGGACCTGACCAAAGACATAACCGGGGAACCCATAATCGAGAAGAAGCCCAAGAAAAGGGCCAAAAAGGAGAAGAAGAAAGAGGATAAAAAGCAGGGCTGGAAGATAACCAACCTGCTCCTTATCGGTGGAGCTGTTGTTGCTGTTGCCTTTGCTGCCTACTGGTGGCTTTTCCTTAGAACTGTTCCCAAGCCGGAAGAGCAGCAGAAGGAGGATAAGGGGATAAGCCCGGCCTGGAGGGATCTGATTGAACGCCATCCTTAAGGCCCTAATAGAATCCTATTTGAAGGCAAAGAAGGAGATCAAAGGCCGGTTTATCCTGGAGGATGAGTTTGAGGTTGATTTTGTTATAAGGAGGTTGAGGTAAATGGGGGAAGATCTAACACAAGAATTTATTTTACCGGAAAAGCCTGAAGAGGAACAGCAGGAAGAGGAGCAGAAGGAAGTTAAGACTGAGGAAGCCCTAAAGCCCTTTGCAAAAGTGATTGATAAAGGAACGGCCTTCTTCATCAACCGGATTATTCAGCTTACAGGGGAGAAATACCAGGTTCCGGTTAGAGAACAGGATAAGGTTAAACCTGAGGAGATTGAGGAACTTGGCTTTGGAGAAGCTGTTGTTAAAGTCATTGACTACTACATGCCTTCAGTTCCGGTTGATCATCCTCTGATCGGCCTGGCTGCTGTCGGAATGATGGTTGGAACTGTTGCTTGGATGAAGATCGAACAGGTTAAGGCCAGGGCCAAGAAGGAGAAGAAAGAGGAGAAGCAGGAGGAAAAAGAGGAGATCCCTGAAGTTCCAACAACAGCAGATGTGGAGAACCTGGAATCAACGGTAAATTTTGACGTTAATACGTTCTATGCCGGCAGGGGATCTTGATTTACCTGGAAACTTCCGCTGGCTGATTGCAGGGGTTACAGGGTCCGGTAAAAGCTATTTCACCGGCTTTATTTGTGAGGAGCTGAGAAGACAGAGGAGGAGGTTTATAGTTCTGGATACCAAGAAGGATAACTTAAGGGGCCTGGCAGATCTCAGGGATGTTCATGAAGTTAAGATCCTGCCGGGGAAGGCCTACAACTGGTATAGAGCCTTAAGCAAAGATTTCTTAATAATGTATCCTTCTGACCGGACAACAACCGATGAGCTTATGGAGAAATATGAAATGCTCCTGGAAATTCTTTATTCTAATGATAGAAACCTGGTTATAGTTATTGAGGAAGCCCATCATCTAGCCAGTCAATGGAAATTAGATCCTATTGTTGAATTGTTAGTTAGAGAAGGAAGAGGTAAAGGCCTATCCGTTATCTTCACAACTCAGAGAATCCAGGACTTCAGCAAACTGGTTTGGAGTCAATGTGATCGGACATATATCTTCAAGTGGTTCATTCCGCAGGACATCAACTACATCAGCAGAATGATCCCTGAATTCGAGAACATAAACCGGCAGCTCCAGAAGCACGACGTTCTGGAATACAACCACCAAACAGGAGAATGGAGAATTATCAAGGCTCATGAGATTAAGAGGATAACTCCGCATTATGGGTGATTTTTATGGCTTCTTTATCCGTTTCAGTTACCCGGAAAACTTTGAAGGAGCTGGATGAATTAAAGAAGGAGATAAGGGAGAAGCTAAAAGAAGAATACGGTTTTGAAGACGTCAGTTACAATAAGGTTATTCTTTACCTGATTAAGACATATCGAAAGATGATGAAGGGCAATGTAGAATAACGAAACATATCCCTTCATTATCCCCGTTTTATATACTTCTGAATCTAACTTTTTTCGGTGGTTGAAATGGACGTAGTGACGGCTGGCCTGGTGGCATGGGCTACACCCTGGGCGGCTTTCACGTTCTGGGTGTTAGTCCGTGCTGTTACGGCCACGTTTGGAGAGGAAAAGAGCTAAGGAGGTGGTAGAATGCAGGATAAGGTTGTAACGGCAGGAAAAACCGCAGCTCTTGTTGTGGCTGGAGCTTTAGGGGCAGAGTATATTGGAAAGTTCACCGGCAACAGCCTGATCGGAACGGCTGCAATGGTGGGAATCGGGCTTTTTGGAGTTAAGGGAAGTATGGGAACACAGCTTGCCGCAGGTGCTCTTGTTCCTGTTGTGATGGATCTTGCAAAGAGGTTTGTTCCTTAAGGAGGGATGGCAATGAGGCTTGGCAATAAGACGCTTGACACGGTTGAAAGCTTTTCAGCAGGGGAAACTGTGGCTATCGAAATCCCAAGGGACAGGTTCATCAAGGAGATTGACCTTTTCGTGACGATGAACATCAAAAATGGCGGATCTTCTGCAGTTTCAGTTACCGAGTCACAGATCATAAGCCTATTGGAGAGGTTGAGGGTTGTTGTCAACGGTAGAGATACGCTTATCGACGTGAACGCTTACAGAAAATTCCTTATGGACTACTTCACGTTTAACACCAAGACCTATACCAACATCCCAACATCAATTGGAGCAGGAGAGACCAAGACCTTCGAGTTTGAAATCCCGATAATCTTCGCCGTTGATCCTGTTGTTGAATGGGACCTTAATGCAGTTGTGCCGGCCCATCTGACTTCGAGCTTCTACGTCTATGTTGAGATGGGTGATCCGGCTGACATAGATGCAGACCTCAGCTTCTCAGGAACCAACCAGATTGAAACAACCGTAAAGGAGCTTTATGTCAGCAGCTCCGAAGAGAAGCAGATCCTCAGCAACTTGAGAAAGGTTTACGAAATTGAAGTTGCCAAAGCAATTGATGCTACCTACACCAGCTACACCTACAAGGTGGACCTTGACGTTGGAAACATCATTCAGAAGATAGGCATATTTGCCTACGATTCGGGCAATGCCCTTAGCAACTCGGTAATCGAGGCCTTCCAGATAAAGCAGGATTCGCCTGTTGATGTCATACTTGAGAAGATAACCTGGAAGCAGAGCAGGGCAGAGGACAAGAGGATGTATGACATGGAATCCCTGCCTGACGGCATAACCATCTATGATGCAGAGTTCAAGATGGGTGGCCTCGACACCAGGGGACTGAAATCGGGGGATGTGAAGTTCAAGGCCAACACTTCCGCAACCGGCCAGGTTGTGCTTTACCACAGGGAGATCGTCTAACTTCCATTTTTTTGGAGGGTCAAGATGACCATGGAGGCCCTGGCAGCTATAGGTTGCATTACCCTAATGGAGCTTTATGCTCTTAAAAAAGGTCACAATGGGCAGCTTTTGAGAATAGTAATAGCTATAGTTGCCGGTCTGGCCGGTTTCGAAGTTAGGGGATTGTTGGGGATTTAAAAGGTGGTTGGAATGTCTCAGAAAGTTGTTGGGAAGAAATACGTTTACTTCTATAATAGCAGGGCCAAATGCTGGATGAAGGCCAAGAGGCTGAAGAACGGCCGGCTTAAGATCGTTGGCAAAGCAACCAAATCTGAGGTTGATAGGGCCAGGGGTTGATCCTCATGGCCAGAAAGAAGTGGATCCAGGAAGCAATTGAAAGGCCCGGCAGGGTTAGACGTTACGTTAAACGGTTGTTCGGAAATAAGGCCTTCACCAAGGAAGGCAAGATCAAGCTTTCCTATCTCAGAAAAGCGAAGAAGAGAGCTGAAAGGACTGGAAACACCAGCCTGGTTAAGGCCATCAATCTGGCCATCACTTTGAGAGGTTTTAGGAAGAAAAAGAAGAAGAAAAAAGGAGGTAGGAAGAAATGATTGGGGATTTGTTTACTCCTGAAAAGTTGAAAACGATCCTGGAGCATAAGGCTGTTGAAATTGCGATTATAGCGGCAGCTTTTGCCCTGCTTTATTACCTGAAGAGGTGAGATCATGCCGAGGATTCCAAGATCACTTTTAAGGAGAATTCCAGCATTTTTTAAGGAAATAGAAAGGCCAATTGTAAGAATAGCAAGAAGGCCAGGATTATTCCAGTTTGGCAAAGTTGCAGAATATAGTGGAAAAGTCTTGAGGTATCCGGCCATTAAATGGCCTTTAACCTTAGCAGGAGTTGGTCTTGGAGCTAAATTTGTAGGAACTGGCCTTGAAAGTGTTGGAGGAGGGATTGAAGAGATCAGGCATGGATTCGGCCTCTATAATCAAGTTGAGAAAATGAAAGAGGCCATTGAAGCTGAAAGGATGGCCCTTGAAAATGCTGCCAAAGAAATGGAACTCTACAAGCAGTATTTGAACATGCTGAGATCAGCACAGCAACCAGGGTATCAACCTTATAGCTTCAGCCTGCCTTATGTCCCTGAATGGTCCGATTTCATAACTCCACCAGGAACCAAACACGAAACTGAGGGATTTGACTGGACTCTTGCCTTGCCGATTGGAGGAATTGCCCTTATTGCTCTGGCCCTTATCCTGATGGCCACAGGAGGAGGTAAGAAGAAATGAAGAAGAAGGAAAAAATCTTAATTGGCCTTGGAGCTGCTGCATTACTCCTTTACTTCTTAATGCCAAGAGTTGGAAGGAAGCTTGGAGCTGAAAACTTAGGTGGCCCGTTTGGAGGGGAAGAGGAAGAGCAGGAAAGCCCTTATGCTACTGAAGATTATTCAAGCTGGCTGGATAGGAATAAACTACTCCTTGATCCTTATCTGACCGGTCAGGGATTGTATGAAGGAGAAGGCCAGCCAAATTATTCATGGCCAGATAATCAATGGACCTATGACCAAACAGGCCCTTGGGATAATCAAGGTCCTGGAGATCAAACTGGCCCAGATAATACTGGAGGAGATGGGGACGGAGACCAAGGAGGAGGATTCCCAGATATCCCATTGCCAATTGTAATTCCATTTCCAAGAAGAGGAGAACCAAAAGAAAAGAAACCTAAACCACCATCAGGAGGAACTCCAGCTCCAACACCTGAAGAAATCAACGTAGAGGTTAGAAAACCAGTTCCTAAATCGGAACCGAAACCAGGACCTGTAGAGACAATAACAATAACTCCGGAAATGTATAGGCATTATGATCCCGGGACCGTTCAGGATGTATTCGTCCACCTGCCTGAATTTATTGAGAGACGCCTTCCCCTACCTGAGCCCGTTAAAGGGCCTGTGTCAGCCGTTTTAGGGACTGGAACATTAGTAGCAAGTGGTTTAGGGCTGCTTAGAGGAGCTGCAAGTTTGGGAGCTGGACTAATCTCAAGGCTTCCAAACATAGCAAGAGTCGGAATTCCAACAGTTGCCGGCCTGGCAGCTCCTGCAGCTGCAAGGCCTACAACACCAAAAAGAACTGAAAGAAGAGTAACCAGGCCTACGAGTTACTACATAAGGAGATCTTCAAGCCATAGATCAAGGTCAAAGAGAACAACCTCAAAGCCAAGAGTGACGAGGCCAACGAGCTATTATATAGGAAGGTCTTCGAGCAGCAGATCCAGAACTTCAAGCAGATCCAGGGTAACCAGGCCTACAAGTTATCACATAAGAAAATCTTCGTCTGAATCTCCAAAGGTTGTTGTTAAGGAGCATGTGAGTTATGTAAGGGGGTTTGGTAGAATATGAAGGATGAGGAGATGATCCAGCTTTTGAAGGAAATTAAAGAGGCCCTTAAGGCTGAGGAAGGTTATTTTGTTTACACTTCAACATCCTATACTACAGCCCTTGAAAACCTCCTTAACGAATTTCCGCTAAAATACATCAAATCCGACACGTTGATGGCTGACCTTTACGAATACATCATAATCTGCAAACCTCATGTATGGCAGCAGCTGAGGGACCGCATAACTCAGTCAGGCTTCAAGGCCTATTGCAGCAATACCAGGCTGCCGGTAAGCGGAACAATCGGAACCATTAACGCAATAGTTGAGAAGGCCCAGGTTTACGGTTACGATGATGCTGCTGATGACTGGAAAGCAATCTACGAGACCGGAAATGCTCTTTGGGTTAGGCTGAAGGCTGAGGATGTTGGCCTGGCAACTGAAACAACAGCTTCAGACATTTTAGCGAAGCTTGATATAACTCTTTCAGCTCTGAGAGATGCTTTACTTGGAGAAGAGCAGGTTTATGAGCAACTAATAGAAGCTGATGAAAGCGTTGATCAAAGTATCCAGCTCGATACAAAAGGCCATGAAACCGTAACGATTTGGGCTGAAGCAACAACGGCAACAACCTTTAAGGTTGAACTCAGCAATGACGGAACGAACTGGGTTACTTACTACACGTCTTCATCGACTGAAACTGAATACAAAGCTACAATTCAAACGGCTTTCCGTTACATTAAGCTTAGCTCTGCAGCTGCAGGAACGAGCGGAACGGATACTGTTACGCTTATCTTAGCTGCAAAGTGAGGTGGTGAAGATGGTCCAAATTCCTTTTTCCGGAATTCATAAGGAACCGGGAAAGATTAAGGATGTTTACGAGGTTAAGCCTTATTCAGCTATCGTTTACAAGGAAGGAGATTCAGTAATAGCAGAGAATCACAAGGGTAGGAAGATAGCAGATGGAGAAGCAGGAGTGGACGATGCGGAAGTGATACAGAAAGCATTGGATTCGTTGACACCGAATAGGAGTTGGAAGGAGAAAGTTGCTCTGATTGGAGATTTCGTTATTAATAACTCATTAGTTTTAGATAGTTATACAATATTCAAAGTAATAGGCAAGATTAGGCTTGCAGATGGTGTAAATAAACACATGATTACAGCAGATTCAAAGACAGATATAGAGATATATGGTGAGCTTGATGGTAACAGATTAAACCAGACGGCAGATAGCAGGGGTATATATCTATATAATTGTCAAAATATAAAGATACGTGCAAAAGTAAAGTCTACATGGCATCATGGCATTCACTTAAGTTCATGTAATACAGCCAAGATTTTTACAATTCAGGAAGATATAGGCTGGACTGCTGTAGGACTGACTTTATCAAATGATGTATTTTGCAAGTTCATTGTAGACGGGTTTGGAAAAACAGAAAGACATAGCGGTGTTAAGATAGATGGTGGTAGTAACATTTACTTCAAAGGAATAGTTAAGAATGGAACAGGAAATGGTGTTGACTTATCTACAGTAAATGGTGCAGTAAAAAACGTGGTGGTAGATGTTGTTTCAGAAAATAATTACAGAGGAATAATTGTTAAAGGACTTGAAAGCACTGGGAATAATGCGGAAGACGTGTTCATATATGGGACTTATAGAAACAATGAAGAACAAGGAATAGCTCTTGCAAATGTTGTAAACTCCAAGATATATGCAAATAGCTACAACAATGGACAGGTTAATGCGACTGGGAATCCTTATGGAATTCGATTATATGGTTCGACTGGATGCTCTGGAATAAAAGTCATTGGGTGCAGATGCTATGACATTGATGGCACGCAAACATACGGCATTGTAGAAGAGAGCAACTGTGACTACAATATAATAGTCAACAATGATGTTAGAGGTAATGTTACAAGAGGTATATCTTTTGCAGGAGCAAACACAATTGTTCGCAGAAACATCGGCTACCTAACCGAAAACTCAGGCACAGCCACTTTCAGCGGAGACGGCTCAAAGACTCAATTCTCAATTGCTCACAGCTTGGTCTCAACACCTTCAAAAGTCTTAGTAACACCAATGACAGCAGACGCAGCAGGAGACTTCTACGTTACGGCTGACGACACTTACATCTACATCAACTACTCGTCAGCTCCAGCAAGTGGAACTGACAATGTCAAGGTTAGCTGGTATGCGGAGGTGTAAAATTAAAAATTTTCTTTGATTTTTTCAACATGTTTTTTCTGCCTGTCCGTCAGAATCTTAACGTTATTCCAGAATTTGAGATATTCAGCAGCAAGATCCTTCGGATGCATGTGGATGTAGCTTTCCAATTCCAGTTTCCACTTGTCAGTTTGATGGCCGGCTATTGCAGCCTCAAGGGCCGGTGGAACTCCCAGAATGTTGGTGGACATGGTAGTGGCAAAATCTCTGAGATCCTCCTGGGTGAAATCTACTCCTTCTTTTTTCAGCAGGTCGATAACCTTCCTACTTTCCTTATACGGAAAGATTACATCACCTTTAAGCTGCAGCTTCTTAGCATGTCTGTTCCAGGCAGCTCTTAGCTCCTTCAGAAGCCATTTAGCTTCATCAGTCAGCGGCTGAACTCTATCAAAAGGAGTCTTGCTTATCTCATGCGGCAGGATGAAGTAAGCTCGATCTTCAAAGTCTTCAAGATGTTTCCAGGTCAGCTTCTTGAGTTCAAAGGGCCTCATGCCGGTTGTGGCCTGCAATACTACAGCGGTTAAGAACCTCAGCTTAGCAAAGGTATCGTTCAGTTTCTCCTTTTTGATCTTCAGGCTGAGGATTTTATCAATAACGTTCTGCAGCCACTTAACGTCTTTCGTCATTTCACTAAAGAGCTGCTTTTTCTTCTTGCCTTCCCATTTGAGCATGTTTCTCCAGTCTTCTATTTCAGCAGCCAGTTCAGGCTTCTTCTCCTTCAGCCAATTGAAAAAGACCTTGAGCTTCTTGAATAACGTTTCTCCGTAAGGCTCATATCTCCACTTATCCCTAAAAGAGATCATAAAGCTCCTGTCAAGATCCTGACCGTTAAGCTCCTTCAGCAACGTTCTTATCGGCCCTTCAAAACCTCTCCTCGTTTCCTTGTTCTTGTATCTGCTCAGGAACTCCTCGGCAAGCTGTTTTAATTCTTCGTTCTTTATACTTTGCACGAAAGAAATTTCTCCTGCTCCTATTTCACCAACAACGCCCTTCCGAGGCGTTAGCCCGGGTTCAAATCCCGGCCCGCGCATTGGGGAATTTTTCGTAGTTAATTCTGTTAACTTCTCTTCCAAGAAGGAATGGAAATTATGGTTAAGTGCATAACATCTTAAACTTATCACCCAGAAACTTCTCAATCC
>NZ_JACDNT010000027.1 GCF_017656475.1 Archaeoglobus sp. | reverse complement strand
GTTTATGCTGTACTACAACCGATTGAGGTGGTGTTTGTGTTAAGTGGACAGGTCCAAAGAGGGCAAGGCAAAAAAGTCAACTGATCCGCGCCTTACAGCAAACTCTTCTCAAGCTTTCTTATTGTTGTGATTCCCCAAATGAAAGCAACCAAAGATGCTATTATGTTTCCGGCGGTAACACCTGCCAGCACTCCGTAAAATCCAAGGCCAAGCAGGAAGGCGAGGGCGTAGGCAAGGCTTAGCTGCAACACTATCGACCTCAGGATCGTGATACCCAGGGAGTTCTCACCCCTTCCGATACCCTGGAACATCGCCACAGTCATCATGCCAAGAGGCGTGAAGAGTAAGAAAACCGGAAGAATCCTCAACGCATCAACGAGTTCCTGGTAAATTCTGGCTGAGGATTCGGAGTATGTAAAAACCAATGCTATCTCTGGCGCTGCAATTACTATCGCCGCAGCCATAAATATCTCAACCAGAAATGTTAGCTTTATCGCGTGAAGGTAAGCAGTTCTCAACTTTTCAGCGTTTCTTGCCCCGTATGCTGCTCCCACCACGGCTGTTACAGCACCAGCCATTCCGAAAAGTGGTATGAAGCCGAAGTTTATCACCCTCCATGCACTCGTAAAAACGGCAATCCCATCGCTCCCACCGGCTCTGACTATAATCATGTTCAGGAACACTATAGCGACCGACATGGTTAGCATTGAAACTGAAGAAGGCAGACCGACCCGAAGAATGTCGAAAACGATCTTTCTGTCAGGCCTGAAGTTATTCAAACTCACATCGACGAAGGTTTTTCCGGCAAGTAACCAGAAGACGAAAACCGCTGAAGAGATTGCCATCGAAACGACAGTTGCGTAAGCAGCACCGGCAATACTAAGGTTGAGCACATAGATGAAGACCGGATCCAGAATTATGTTGATGACCGTCCCCGCCACGTTTGCGAACATAGTCCTCCTGGCATTTCCTTCTCCGTTTAGTATTCCCGTTGATACGTTGTTGAAAACGAGAAATACCGACCCGGCAATAACGATTCTCGAATACTCCAGCGCGAGTTCAAGAACGCCTCCTTCAGCACCTATCAGTTTCAGTAGGTCTTCGAGTCGTAGTGTGGTTAGGGTTAGCACCAGCGCCACGCCAAAGGCCATTAAAATGGCATGCATGGCAATGTTGTCTGCGCTTTTCTTGTCTCTGGCACCTATCCTTCTCGAAATTGCAGAACTGGCCCCTATGCCCAAACCCATTGAAAGCGAGATGAAGGCCATGAAAAGTGGGAAGAATACACCTATCGCCGACAGGGCGTCGGCACCAAGCCCCGCAACCCACACCCCATCAGCTAAGTTGTAAATCGTGAAGACGATGTTGCTCACTATCATTGGCGCTGACAGCTTTACAAGCGTCCTTTTAGGATTGCCTGTTAGGGTTTTAACCTCTTTCAGTTCTTTCATGTCTGAGTGGGTTCAGCTTGCGCTCTTATTAATGCTCACCCCATCGGAATCGCTCTTATGAAAGTTCGGTAGAAGTTCTTATCTGCGGAAAGCTCAACGTACTCAATCTTCCCAACAACCTCCTCGATTTTCTCCCTCTCCTCAACAGATTTTAGCGCCATCTTAGCACCGCCGACTGCCGTGTCTCCGGCGAAAACGATTCTGTCATTTGGAATGTCCGGAAGCAACCCGATAGTTTTTGCGTTCTCGATGTTTATGTGCCTTCCAAACGAGCCGGCAAGATATACCTTTGAAATCTCGTTTGCCTCGATTCCGAGCCTCTCCACCAGAATCATCCATCCCGACCTTATAGCCCCCTTGGCCATGAGGAGCTCATTTATGTCCTTCTCCGTAACTGTAATCTCCTTCCCAGTCTCTGTTTCATCCGCCCAAGCAACTACGAACTTCGGAACACCGTCTTTTACTATCCTCTTAGTCTCCTTGACAAATTTTCCGTTCCTATTTATAATCCCGGCTTTGTAAAGCTCTGCCACCAAATCAATCATTCCGCTACCGCATATCCCCTTCGGCTTCAGGTTATCGATAGTTTCGTAAATAACCTCGTCATCCACAATTCTTACCTTCTCTATCGCACCGCTCACTGCCTTCATTCCATGGCTTATGTGTGCTCCTTCAAAAGCCGGTCCGGAAGGGGCGGAGCATGCGAGCAATCTGCTTTTGTTGCCTAGAATTATCTCAGTATTCGTTCCTATGTCTATCACCATGCAGATCTCATCTTTTTCGTGAATCTTCGTTATCACGAGATTCGACGTAGCATCTGCACCGACAAACCCTGCTATAAGCGGAAGTGAAGTCACATGCCCATCGCCGTTTATTTTAAGTCCTATCTCTCTGGCTGGATAACTTATGCCCTGTCTGACGGCAGGTGTGAAGGGGGAGACGCTTATGAACTTCGGATAAATGCCGAAGAAAAGGTGGTGCATTACGGAGTTGCCGACCACCACAGCTTCGTAAATTTCGTCGTATCTTACATCTGCTTCTTTGCAGATTTCGTCAATTATCCCGTTTATTGCATCAACGACGATTTCCTGCAGCTTTTTTAGGTTCTCCTCTTTCTTGGATGCGTAAGTTATGCGGGAAACAACGTCCTCTCCGTAAGCCACCTGCGGGTTCTCAGCGTAGCCTCTCGCCACGGTTTTTCCATTTACGAGATCAACGAGATGGCAGATTATCTTCGAGGAGCCGATGTCTATCGCCAGACCAAAGACCCTGCTACTGGTATTACCGCTTTCGACTCCAACCAGCTTTTTGTTCCACAGAACTGCGGTGATATCCCAGTTTGCATCTCTCAGCAGTACTGGAAGTTTTTTCAGCAGGTTCAGGGGCATTTCCACATCTCCCAAGGAGTCTTTCAGCCTCTCAAAATCCGGCCTTGTATCTTCAAGGCTTGGCTCCGGCAATTTGAGGTGAATTTTTCTAATAGCTGGATTTAGCTCGACCTCCTCTTCCACAGCAATTTCGGCAACTTTTCTGGCTTCCATTCTGCTTTCCGGAGGTATGAAAACGGTAGCTCTCCCGCTCAGTATTTTTGTCTGACAGGCGAGTCTGTAGCCGGCTTCGATCTCCTCTGGAGTAAGGTGCTTTCTTTCCACCTCATTTATTTCGCTTATCTCTCCTCTTGCGTCTACAATGACCACTCTGCATTTACCGCAGACACCCTTTCCGCCGCAGTCTGAACGCAGGGCTACGTTGGCCTCTCTCGCAATTTCAATAATAAAATTGGGAGAAGTCTCAACTTTCTTTCCTGCTGGCTCGAACGTTACTCTTACACTCATGCTTCACCTTAAACTTCTATGAAGTCTTTCGTCCTCGCGAAGTACCTGTAGGCCGTATCTAACGTAAACACCGCTGGAAATACGTGCTTGGCGTCCTCTACCGGTCCGTAGAGTACAAAGTCCGAGCCGAGAACCAGTTGCATGGTGTTTGCTATGAGAACTGCAGACTTCTCAGCATCCTTTCCAAACATGTTCCTGAATCCTCTCCAGCTTGCTATCGCGTTGTGGGCTCCGGAGCCGCAGGGGAACCCGTATTTCTTCTTTATCTCCATCGCTGCTTTCGCAGAAGCGGGAAGACTTGGGACATCCATCACGAATGTGTCGACAATGGGCTTAGTAATTCCTGCCTTTTCGAGCTTTGGAAGGATTTTCTCGAGAGCTTCGAGCCTCGCTTTACTGCTTATAACGTTGAATGTGTATGTGAGAACGACAGCAGCCTCAATATCGCTGTTCTCCAGAGCCTCAATTTCCTTATCTTTCGATTCTGGAGATATTGAGTTGTAGATGACTCTTTTCTCAAGCCCCGCTTCCTTCGCATATTCGACTGCAGCTATCTTGATGTCGGCCATTGCCGAATCGACGAGGAAAGGTTTGTCGGTAACATCAGCAACGAACTCCATATATTTCTTTATCGCCTCTTCACTCATGCCGACTACATCGACAAGTCCAGGGTTTCCCGTCTTGTCGCTTAGTTCCTCAACTTCCTTTATCAGCTTCTCAGCAGCCTCTCTGTTGAAAATCCCTTTCTTCTCGTCCTCCACGATCTTGTGTTTCCCGTAAAATATGCTCCCTATCAGAACCGTCGGATTCTCTCCTAGCTCTCCTCCGATTTTTACACTACCTATTTCGAACACCTTCTGGTTCCCGAACCTAAACATTCTCATCACCTCTTGCGTATTTTCTTCCTAACAATACCACTCCAACTGAGAATATGTGAAGGATGGCCGCTATCAGCAGCGAGTAAAAGTAAGATCCGGTGGTATCTCTTATAAAGGCACCGAGGTATGGGCCTATTATTGCAGAGGTCATGACTGATGTGTTAAGCACCGTGGTTATTCTTCCCACAAATTTCCTCCCGAAGAATGTTGGCACAGCAGCAAAGTGCACCGCCGGCTCACCACCAAGGGCGAAGTAAAGCAGAACCCCCACCAGCAAAACCAGCAAAGGGTTCGTGTAAACCAAGTAAAACAGGATTATTGCTATCCCTCCGATCGCGTATACCAGCGGGAGAGTCCTTAAAGGCCCGCCGATTCTATCGTTTATTACTCCCCACGCCAAAGCCCCGACACCGTTACCTATTGCCGTAACGGACATGAAAAGCGGGACAAATGATCCTGCAACGTATTCGTAATCCATTCCTGCCTTCTCTGCCAATCCCTCTACAATTATTGTTGCGATGTTCATCAGAATCAGGAACCAGCCTAAGGCTGTTGAGAACATAACCGTAAAGAGAATCCAGAATCTTACATCCTTCACCGCCTGGCTCAGGGAGAGGTTGGCAGTGGTAGCTTCAACTGGAGGCCTGAAACCTTCCGGAAGCCAGTCGTGTGGAGGAGTTCTCCAGAAAACAACTCCTATTGCATACATAAGGGCGAATATCATCAAACCAAGTGACACGAACGTGTTTGGCAATCCGGTGTTGGTTATTAGATATGCTGCGAGAGGAGACGTTATGAGAGGGGAGATGTTCTGACCGAATATCGTTATGCCGAAAGCCCTTCCCGGGCTGTCGGGAAACCACCTGCCTATAACCACGGGAAAAGTTCCAACATAAAAACCCGCTCCAATGCCGGCGATAAAGCTTCCAGCGTACCAGTAAACCCTCGCCACCTCCCAGCTTTCATAGCTGAACATCCACGAGATTACACTCATGCCAGCAAGGAAGCATATACCGGCCAGGGCCATCGGTAATTTTGGCCCCAATCTGTCCGCAATAAATCCGGCAACAATCTGGAAGACCAGCATCCCTGATGCTGAAATCGATACAGAAAGAGCTATGGGAGCAACCTCATCAAGATCGTAAAATCTCATTATGTACGGATAGAACTGGCTCCAGATGAGTGTGATCATCACAAACATCGCTAAAATTCCAGCAGTTATCGGATAGAAGTAACGATAATTCCCGCTAACTCCGAAATTCAGATGAAATCACCTCCAAAAATAAAAAGAGTTAGTATTTCCCGTACTTCTTCACCGCATCGACCATGGCCTTAACATTTTCAGGCTTGGCATCCCTTGAAATTCCGCCATCAACTCCGGGCCAGATCATCATTCCTCCTTCCTTGCAGTCTTCGAGCAAACTCTTCATGTATTCTTCGACCTTCTGTGGAGTTCCACCGATTAGCAGCGAGTTCGGTGGTCCGCTGACGAGAATTACATGGTCTCCGAGCACTTCTCTTACCTTTCTCGGATCGGTTTTCTCGAAGACACCAACCACTTTCTTCTTTGGAGCCTCAAGAAGCGTTTCGAGGTGGGCATCGTGCTTTCCTTCGAAAAGTACAAAATTCACTTGCCCCATCTCGGCAACCTTGTGGAATATATCATTGAGCGATGGCCAGTAGAACTCACTGTAAAGTTTAGGATTAAGATATTCGTTGAGGTGAAGAGGATAGAAACATTCTACAACATCTGTGCCGAATAGTTGTTTTCTCACCTCAACGGGTGGTGCTGAGATTTCTGCGGCCTTGATTATTAGAGGTTTTACAGCTTCAACCGCATCTTTCACTTTTTCAGGAACCCTGAATAGATCAAGGACAACGTTCTTAATGTCACGCAAGAAGTCACCTATCAGGTCGAGTGGTGCATAAGCCCATGACATTGGAATGGTTGGGTATCCTATTTTGGCCATCTCCATCGATAATTCAGCCATGAACGCTCCAAATCTGGCAAGTTCCAGACCGTACTTAGTGAGGGCTGCATTGTATTCTGCCGAACCAACATCAGCCAGTTTTTTGTTTATTCTCGGCATCACCACCTTGTTTATGAACTCCAGCGGGTTTTCGATAAGCTGGTCGTACTCTTCTACCTTCATTATCTCCTTGCCTATGAATTGCGGGTGTGCATTCTCGTCGAGCTCGTATCCGGGCCATCTCGAGTAAACGTCCTGGAGCACGAGGTGTGTTGGGCCAAGAATAAATCTCGCAGCGGAAGAGATTTCGGGCTGGTTCAGGAAAGCGACTGTGTAGATCATCCCCTCCAGTCCTATAATCGGAGTGAACGTGTCAAAGTCGAAATCCCTTGCAACCTTCAATGCTGCATCCTTGCTTTTCTCGTAGTCGAAAAGGACTTCCTTAGCTGTGTATCCCGCATACCTGCCATGCCAGACTGTGGTGGCTCCAGTTACTGGAACTCTATCCGGCTCCTTACCTTTGAGTACAGTTTCAATCCTCTCAAGCCTTTCTTTCATCAACTCTTCAGCGCCCATTCACTCCACCCCCATAAGGGCTTTTATCTTCCTCACGCCAACAGCTGCATCGTCAGCCCAGTCGTCGGCTCCGACGTATTCCTTGGCTTCTTCATCCGTTCTACCTCCACCGATGATTATCTTCACCCTGTCCCTCAGTCCGGCCTCTTTTATCGCCTCTACAGTCTTCTTCATTGACTCTATGGCTTCAGTTAACAGTCCAGAAAGTCCCACAACGTCCGGGTTGTGCTCCTTTATGGCATTAACAAAAGCCTCTGGTGGCTGATCAACTCCGAGGTCGACAACTTCGAATCCTTCAGCCTCAAGCAGAGCTATGACTATGTTCTTCCCTATGTCGTGCACGTCTCCCTCCACCGTGCCTATCACAACCTTGCCTTTTGCCTCCCCAGCTTTCTCTCCAATCAGCGGTTTCACGATGTCCATTATCTGCTTGAGTATCTCTCCAGCCATTATCAAATCAGAAACGAAGTACCTCCCCTCTTCGAAGCGTTTCCCTATTATGTCCGTTGCTTTTCTCACGTCCTCCAGAATCGCAAACGGATCCTCGCCAGCTTCGACTCTCTTCTTTGTGAGCTCTATAGTCTTTGCCTCATCGAGGTCAGCAAGTGCGTTTACAAACTCTTCCCTAACATCCGCCATTCAGACACCTCCAATTTTGAAAATGAGGCAAATGAAAATAAAACCTGTTATGAAAAGGTTCATAACAAATTTATTTGATTTAAGTTAAAATATTCTTAACTCGTTTTTAATCCTTGAACCTTATAAATATCCTCTCTAGTGAGGTTTCGACCACCGTATTTATCCCAAGCTGCTCGAAAAGAGTCTTAATGAGGATTTTCGTGACTATCAGGTTCTCCGGAGGTGTCTGGAAGACAAGTTTTTCTCTATACTTTTGCAGCACCCCGCCTCCAGCAAATTCAATCATCTTCAGGACAGTTTCGGCTTTTTCGATGTCCGGCGTGTTCTCATCCCATCCGAATTCGATTTTAAAGAGGTTTGCCAGGCCCCTCACAGCGTTAACAAACTCCTCGTCGACTATTTGCTCCGGATCCCCCAGTTCTTGAATTTTCTTCAGCAAAACGCGGTAGAGTTCTCTGTCAATGATTACAAACTGTCTAGACTCGACTCCGTGGATGTGGGTTGCAAGCCTGTCTATGTCATTGAAATATTTTCTGAAGTCAACTTTACTTTTTCTGCAAGCCTTAATAAGGTTGTAATAAACTGTAAGAGCTTCACGGAAAATCTGGCTTAAACTCTCTCCACTATCCCTCCTTAAATCCTCCAAAAGCTTCATCTCATCGTCGTTGAGTGATATGGTTATTCTATGAAACAGTTTCATCTTTTTCACCGCCTTAGTTTCACAAACGTTTTGTGTAAGTACTCTTGAGTATATAAAAAGTTCTAACTAATGATAAATTAAATTAATGACGAATTTATCCAATATGTTATAAGATTTAACAAGTTGACGAATGTGGATCAATAGGATATAACACAATAAAAAATTATTTTAATTGCTACATCCTTTCAAGCGGTTCAATTCCGAGCAATTCGAGTCCATTCCTCAGCACAATCCTTGTCGCATCGACAATTGCCAACCTGTGCATTCTTGTTTCTGACTCTGCTTTGAGAACTGGATGATCGCGGTAAAAGTCGTTAAAAGCTCCCGCAACACCAAGCAGATATTCTGCAAACACGTTGGGGCGCAGCTCTTCCACAACTCTCTTCACCATGTGAGGCATTTTGGAGAGCAGCATCACAAGCTTCCTCTCACCGGAAGTGCATAACTCACCTTTGAACTCAAGCTCAGGCATACCATCCTCAACCGCCTTTCGCAGGATGCTGCACGCCCTCGCATGGCTGTACTGGATATAGCTTGCGGTCTGCCTTTCAAAGTCAAGCGCCTTGCTCCAATCGAAGGTCATGTGCTTCTCAGGAGCAATTTTAATGAAATCGAACCTTATCGCTCCAACGGCTACTGCATTCGCAATTTTCCTCTTCTCCTCCTCATCCATCTCCCTGCTGGAAATTATCTTCCATGCCTCCTCCTTAACCTTTCCTATCAGCTCGTCAGCGGAGATGAACTTTCCCCTCCTTGTGCTCATGCTTCCTTCAGGCAAGGAGACGAACTCGAAGAAAACTATCTCAGGGGGCTTTAGATTGAGTAGCTCGAGAATTCTCGACAGCTGTGCACCGTAAAGCTTGTGGTCAGCCCCGAGGACGTTTATGAACCTCCCGTAGTTCTCATTTTTCCACATGTGGTAGGCGAGGTCTCTTGTGATGTAGAGTGTCGTGCCATTTTCCCTTCTTATGACCACCTCTTTTTCGAAGTCTTCAAGCTCAATAATCCATGCACCGTCCTTCTTTATCAGCCCCTTCTCGTCGAGAGCTTTGAGCACCCTGTCAACGTAACCGTTACGAATAAATTCGCTCTCCCAAACAAATTTGTCGTGCTCGACATTAATTGCCTTTAACGTCTGTCTGATACCATCCAAGGCGGTTTCCACAGCTCTTCTGAACTTCTCTACCGCTTCCTCATCACCGCGTTCGTAGGCGAGCATCAGCTTTTCCACGTACTCTTCAAGCTCAGGGTTGCTTTCAAGCAGCCTGTTTGCCTCGATGTAGGCTTCAGCAACAGCATGGTCAGGTTTTTTGTCCTTCAGACCAAAATTCTCTATTCCAAGGACAGTTATGGCAGTCTGTCTTCCCATGTCGTTGACGTAGTAATGTGTTCTCACACTGAGGCCAGCTTTGGCAAAAATTCTCGCTAACGTGTCTCCAATGATAGAGTTTCTGATGTGCCCTATGTGCAAGGGGCCATCTGGATTGGCTGAGGTGTGCTCAATCAGAATTTCCCCTTCGAGGTTTAAATGGCCATAATTTTCATCCTCATCAAGAATCACGTTAACCGTATCCTCAAGAAACTCATAACTTGCGAAGAAGTTGATATAGCCATTTTTGCTTTCAACACTGCCAATGTAATCGCTATCCACCTCAAGGCTCTCAACAATCTCATCCGCTATTTCCTTAGGGCTTTTCTTACGCTCTTTTGCCAGCTTGAAGGCAATTGTTGAAGCCAGATCAGCGTGTTCACTCTCCCTCAAAAACCTCTCGTCGCCGTAATCACCCAGAACTCTGATTACCTCATCTATGAAGCGCAGGAACATTGCCCAAATTAAAACTGTCGACTTTTCAATTTAACTGAAGAAGGTGGGCGCGCCTCGGGTCGACTTGCCTTACGGGCGGCTTGAAGTTCCAGGCACCTCCTCCCCGCACCCCCGGAAGCGCCGGTCGTCCGGGGTTAGCCTGCTCCCTTCCGGGCCTGGGCCGTTTCCCCCGGTAAATATGGCGGACAGCCCCTCCGGGCAGCCCAGCCATAACCGCCGGCCCTCCGGGACGAGGATTCTGCGGTGCCTGGGACCGCTGCCACCCGCTTGGCAAGCCTTCCCTCGGCTTCGGCCCCCGCATATCGGCGGTTTCGGGTTACAGGGGACGCCGAACCCCCCGGCCTAGCCCACCAAATAATACATTGTCACTATGAGTTATAAAAGTTATGGCAAAGTATTTTAGGATTCAATTCAAGTTAGATAATGATAGATTTAGGTGTTGCCCTCCCCCTCGAAATTCTGGAAAAGTTGAGGACGGGCATTTACGTGTATCAGGAAGGAAGATTCATATTCGTTAACAAAGAAATTGAGAGAATTTCAGGTTACAGTAGGGAGGAGCTTTTGAAAATAGACCCCTTTGATTTGCTTGCTGAAGTGGTGGACAGAAAAAATATGAAGGCATTTACGGATATGGCTGAATCAGGAGAATTTAACGTGCTTCCAGAAAAGTACGTGGCGAAGATCAGGCGAAAAGATGGTTCATCGGCTTGGGTTGAGCTAAAGGCCTTTCCTGCAGTCTTTAATGGAAAGGGAGCAATAGTGTGCAATGTTGTTGACATCACGGAACTGGTGATGGAAGAGCGGAGAAGAAAGACCATAGAGAAGTACGTTGACCTCGTGGGGAAGATTATTCGCCATGACTTGGCAAACAAAATTTCGGCAGCCATGAACCTGCTTGAATTATCAATAGAACGACGAGAGGTTAAGCTCGTCGAAAAGGCATATGATGTCTTAAAGGACTCGGTAAAGAGTCTCAAGAGGTTGAAAAACCTGGAGATGCTGATGAAAACAGGTGGGGAGTTGAGAGCGGTATCGGTGAGAGAAGTTTTCGAGGAGACAGGGAAAAATTACAGTATTGATGTTGCAATCATTGGGGATGCATCAGTTATGGCGGACGACGGTCTTTACTCAATTGCTGACAACCTGCTGAACAACGCCGTAAAACACGGAATGTGCAAGAGTGTAAGAGTTGTAATCGAAAGTGAAGAGGATAAAGTTATAGTTAGGGTTGAAGATGATGGAGCTGGAATTCCCGACGAAATCAAGGGTAAAATATTCAACGAGGGCTTTCACTCAGGTGTAGGGCAGGGATTGGGGTTGTTCATTGTGGCAAGCCTCATGGATAGGTACAAAGGAAGCGTTGAGGTTAAGGACAACGAGCCTTCAGGAACTGTTTTTGTTCTTAATTTCCCATTATCAGTGTAGTCATTTCCGCAGATGTTAACGCCCTATAATCACAGAAACTTAATTCCAAGCTCCCCCATGCTGTTAAAGCGCATTATGTTAAGTATTAGTGGTGTTAAGGATTCAACAAGCTTTGAGTTTGATAGAGGTCCTGCATCAAGCGGTCTTAAGCCCTCAATTTCCGATATGAGCTCAATGACAATTCTCTTTGACATCTCATCATCACCGCAAACCGGCACATCCCAGTCGAACCTCTCGTCAAGGTTTGCAAACCTTGATGCTGGAACGGTATGGAGGGCTGAAACAACTCTATCGCTTTCCAAAACCTCTGCAACCATCTCAGCTGCCGATTTGTCCGAATTATACGTAAAACCCTTCTCCCCCTTAGACACGGGCACAAGAGGTGAAACGACAATCTTGTCGTTAAGAGCGTGTTTAAGCTCCCTTGCCGTCTCTATTGCGTGTTCCCAGGGTATTGTTAGTATGGCTATTTCGCAACTCTCTGCTGCATCTTCGTTCTTCATTCCTGTAATCCTTACATTGCCGGCAATTTTTCTGTACTCTTCAGCCTTTGATTTGGCCTTATCCTCCTTACGAGATCCAACAACAATTTCATGTCCGAGGATGGCTAATCTTAACGCCAGACCTTTTCCCAGATTGCCAGTGCCTCCGAGAAGGGCTACTCTCATCTCGCAAAACTTCTCAGTGGGGGTATATAGCTTTTCTCCAGAGTAATTTCAAAATTGAAGGTTAGTGTTTTAAGAATGCGGTCGAATTCGAGGCATGTGTGAGGGGCTGTACTTCAGAAGGATTGACGACGTAAAGAGGGATAGGGAAAAAGAAAAGGAATCCCATTAAGTTACGTTCCAGGAATTAAATTTTTATCAAAGAAAAGCAAACTTAGACCATGGATGTTTACGCCATCATCGCGTTCCTTATGGGTGTAGCCTTGGGATTTCTGAGGAGGGGAAAAGAGGAGAGGGCAAAAATTCTCGAAGTTTTGGTAACTTCCATGTTTTTGGGTCTGATTTCTGCAATAGCACTGTCCTATCTTGTTCTTGACGATGCAGGATTAGGGGAGTTTGTGAGAACTTTTGGTCTCGTTGTCGCTGCAATAACCTATGTAATGTTCTTCATCGCTGGAACATACATTGGAGATATTCTTGAAAAGTTTAGGAAATAAAAAATTATTCAGAAGCCGCTGGAATTTCTCCCACGACGTTGTCAACGAAAAAGCTCATTGAAAGCAGTTCCTCGTCGGTCATGACCTCTCCTTCAGCCTTCACGAGATTGCCCTGCTGGTCGTAGATCGGCCCTACAAACGGATACTGCTCCGGAACCTCCCCGTTTAGGTATTTCTCCTTCTCCTCTTCCACCATCTTCCTCACATCTTCCGGAACAGCGTCGTTAAATGGTGCCAAGGCAACAACGCCCTTGTCTATACCCCACCAGATTTCCTCGCTCTTCCACGTTCCCTGCATCACCTGCTCAATGATGTAGGAGTAGATTACGCTCCAGTTCCACATTGCAGCTGTCAAATGGGCATTGGGTGCGAACTTGGACATGTCGCTGTGGTAGCCTATGGAGTAAACCCCCCTCTCCTCAGCTGCCTGCTGTGCTGCTGGCGAGTCCTGATGCTGGGCAATGACATCACAGCCCTCATCAATCAGGCTAATAGCTGCTTCCTTCTCCTTAGCAGGGTCATACCACGTTCCAGTCCAGACAACGTAAACCTTCGCTTCCGGATTCACCTTCTTGACGCCGAGAGCGAAAGCATTTATACCTCTGATAACCTCTGGAATTGGAACCGCTGCAACATAGCCAATCTTATTCGTCTTTGTCATCGCTCCCGCAACGATTCCAGTCAGATAGCGAGCCTGATACATCCTGCCAAAGTAAGTTCCGACATTTTCAGCGGTCTTGTAACCACTGCAGTGCTCGAAGATTGTGTCGGGGAAGTCTTTGGCAACTGTGATGGTTGCATCCATGAAGCCGAAGGATGTTGTGAATATCACATCATAACCCTGCTCAGCAAATTCCCTGATGACTCTCTCATCATCCCCTCCTTCAGCAACATTTTCGGCGTAAGCGGTCTTTACCCCATACACCCTCTCGATATACTGCCTACCAAGGTCGTGGCTGTAAGTCCATCCTGCATCTCCAATGGGGCTTACGTAAACGAATGCAGCTTTTAGCTCTTTTTTCCCCTCAGCAGTGGTTGTTTTTTCAGGTGTGGGTGTGGTAGTTGTTGTCTGCTTCCCTTCCTCGCCCGCGCATCCTGCTAACAGTCCGGCAGCTAAAACTGCCAAGACAATGAGAACCAGAAACTTACCCTTCATATCTTCTGCCAAATGGCATTAGAAATAAACTTTACTCTTTCCTCCCTCTGACATACGGTATTCCAAGTGCTGCAGGCGCTCCAAAGGCTGCCCTCTTCCTTATCACGCTGAACAATAGCACAACTATTGTTACAACGTATGGTACCATCTTCATGAGGTGGTAGGATATGCCGACTCCGGTGGCCTGAAGTTTGAATGAGAGTACATCCAATCCGCCAAAGAGGTAAGCTCCAAGGATTGCCCTCTGTGGCATCCATCCACTGAAGATGACCAAAGCGAGGCAAATCCACCCTCTTCCTGCGGTCATCCCTTCCGTCCAGAGCTTAGCATAAGCGAGACTGAGATATGCCCCTCCAATACCAACTAGAAGACCTCCGAAAAGTGTGCTGATATACCTCACTTTATCCACGTTTACTCCCATGCTGTCCGCTGCTTCTGGCTTCTCCCCGGCAGCAATTATTTCCAAACCATACCTCGTCCTAAAAAGAATGAACCAGAGAATCGCAGCGAGGATCAATGCAAGATATGCCAGTGGGTCCTGGTTGAAAAGAACCTGCCCGATTAAAGGTATGTCTGACAGAATAGGAATCTTGACTGGGTCAAGATAAAACGCAACCTCTCCTATGTAATTTCTTCCGAGAAAGCCCGTTATGCCAAGTCCGAGAAGCACGAGCATCAAACCGGTTATGGACTGGTTGGCCTTCAGCGTTATTGAGAAAAACGCATGCACGAGGGCGAGCAGCATTCCGGCAAGCCCACCGCAAAGCACTCCCAGCCAAGGGTTGCCAGTTGCAAGACTGACAGCGAATCCGGTAAAAGCTCCTGTTATCATTATCCCCTCAAGTCCCAGATTTAGAACTCCGCTTCTCTCAGTTATGATTTCACCGAGTGTTGCGTAAAGCAGTGGCGTTCCGGCCCTTATAGAAGAGGCCAGCAGCGAAGCAAGGAAACCTATATCGATCATCTTACTCCCTCCTCCTAAGCGATTGTCCAGCTATTATGAACAGGACTATCAACGACTGAAAAACGTAGACTATCGAAACCGGGACTGAGTAGGTAGTCTGCAGCACTGAACCGCCGACATACAGAAAGCCAAACAGAGCGGCGGAAGCCATAACGAGAAGCGGGTTTCCGGAAGCGAGAAGAGCAACGGGAATCCCTGCGTATCCGTATCCGGTTGAGATTAAAGGTCTCAATCTGAGCTGAATTCCACTTACCTCAATCATCCCTGCCATACCAGCAAACATTCCACCGAGGAGCATCGAATATATAATCACCTTCTGCCTGCTTATTCCGGCGTAGTCGGCAGCTTTCGGATTCGCCCCCACAACCCTCAGAGAAAAGCCAAAGTCTGTTTTGTTAACTATATGGTTTATTGCAATAGCAATGATAATAGCGATGAAGAACCCGAGGTGAAATCGAGTTCCAAAAAATCTGGGAAGTGTTGCAGCATCTGGAAAGAGGTCTGTGTATGGGAAATTGTAAACCTCCTTACCTCTCATCGGCCCATATACCATATACTCCACCCAGTATATTGCAACGTAGTTTAGAAGGAGCGTTGACAGTATCTCGTTCAGGTCGAATTTGGCCTTCAAAACAGCCGGAATTGCCGCCCAGGCCATGCCGAATATTGCTGCAGTCAAAAACATTGCTGGAAGCATCGCATAACTTGGAAGGTTGGAGTAGAGAGCGATAACACTCGCTGCGAACGCGCCCATATAAAGCTGTCCCTCCGCACCTATATTCCACAGCCCTGCTCTGAGGGGGATTGCTACTGCCAGGCCAGTAAGTATCAAAGGTGTTGTTTTCACACAAAGTTCAGCCAATCCAAATTTTGAGGTGAAAGACCTCGTGAACATCACGGCATAGGCTTCGAGCGGATTTATCCCTATTGCAGCGAGCAAAATTCCGACAATAACAAGAGATGCAGCTATGGATGCTACCGGAGTTATTATGTCCCTCATACCGTGACCTCCAGTCCACCCGCCATCAAATATCCCACCTTTTCGTAATTTGCTCTCTTTCTATCCATAACCCCTCTTATTTCACCCTCGTACATTACGGCAATTTTATCAGAAAGCTGAAAAACCTCGTCTAAATCCTCTGATATCAGGAGAACTGCTGCACCTTTCATGGCGGCGTCAATAAGCCTTCTCCTGACAAAGTCGATGCCTGCAACATCAAGACCCCGTGTCGGCTGAGAGGCGATTATCAGCTTTGGATTCCTCGAGAGTTCTCTCGCAAGGATTAGTCTCTGGATATTTCCACCTGAAAGTGTTCCTGCTGCGGAGTGGATGGATGGAGTTTTCACGGAGAACTCCTCAATCAGTTCCATAGCCCTTTTCTCCATTTCATCGAAGTCGAGGGAAAAACGTTTTCTATACCTCTTAAAGTCCTTCAGCATCAGGTTTTCCAGAACGGAAAGAGACGGGGCCAAACCAACACCAATTCTGTCTTCCGGTATGTAGGCGATGCTTTCCCTTTCCATTACACCTTTATTCGTTATGTCCTGTCCGTCAAGTATAATTCTACCCTTTTCCACTTTTCTCAGTCCTGCTATTGCCTCTTCAAGCTCCCTCTGCCCGTTGCCAGACACTCCAGCAATTCCAAGAATCTCACCTTCCCTTATGGAAAAGTTAACACCCTTAACAGCGTAGTTCCCTCTCTCGTCCCTAACCCACAAATCTTCAACCCTCAAAACTTCTTTTCCGAACTCTCTGGGTGGTTTGCTGATATCAAGGACTATGTCTCTTCCGACCATCATCCTCGTAAGCTCTCTTTCGTTTGTTTCAGAAGTTTTTACCGTCCCTACCTTCTTTCCTCTTCTCAAAACGGTAATCCTGTCCGTAACCTTTAAAGCCTCTTTTAACTTGTGGGTTATGAAAATAATCGTAAGGCCGCTTTTGGTCATGGATTTTAAAGCGTAAAAGAGACTGTCAACCTCCTGAGGTGTGAGAACAGCAGTCGGCTCGTCAAGGATAAGAAGCTTAATGTCCCGGAAAAGGGCTTTGAGAATTTCCACCCTCTGCTCTTCCCCCACACTTAAGTTCATAATTACCTCATAAAGCGCAACATCTATCCCGTATTTTTCCGATAGGGCCTCAACCCTCTCCTCAACCCACTTCTGATTAATTAGGGGGTCGTGTGGTGTGCGGTAGCCGAGAACTATGTTCTGAAACACGTTCATTCTTGGAACGAGCATGAAGTGCTGGTGAACCATTCCTATGCCGGCCGAAATGGCATCCTTCGGGCTCCTGAACCTGACCTTTTTGCCTTCAAAAATTATTTCTCCCTCATCCGGCTGATAAATTCCGTAAAGAATATTCATTAAAGTCGTTTTACCTGCTCCGTTCTCACCCAGAAGGCCATGTATCTCGCCCCTCCTCACCTCAAAGTCAATGTGGTCGTTGGCAACAAGATTGCCGAATCGCTTTACTATGTTCCTCATTTCGAGCAGTGTTTCCAAAGGCTATCACCTCGGCCTTAATCCAAGCTTACCTCTGAATTTTTAAATTCTTTCAATAAGTTGAAATATTATGCCGCATAGAGTTTACTGTGATATCTGTTGATTGGTATCACGAAAGAATGAAGCTTGTAAGGAGATTTGCGAGGGACATCGAGGTTGAGGAGGTTGCTGTTTGCATACCGCTCGAATATAAATCTGCAAGCCTGATTTGCGAGCTTTCCAAGTACACCAACGTTTACGCTGCTAAGCTCGACGATTTTTCAACAAAGCCTGAAGTGGTGGAGTGGCTGAAGGAGAGGGGTGTGGAAGTAAAGAGGAAGAGAGACGTTATCGATGCGGAATGCTACCTCGACTGCGCGGCAGTGCTTTCGAGAGTTGCGGTTAAAAGTGGGAAAAAAGAGCTCAAGGTGGTAGAACTCACCAAGACCGGAGAGGAGTACCTGCAGAAATTAAACGTCAGAATGAAGGCAATTTCTCTCGACTCTTCAACGTTGAAGGGAGTAGGAGAGAATATTCACGGGACGTCATTTGGTCTGCTCGACGCACTTTTAAGGCTGAACATATTTTTACCAGAAAAGAGGATCCTCGTTCTGGGGTTTGGTAGAGTTGGAAAGGGATGTGCGAGACTTCTGAAAGCAGTTGGTTGTCCCGTTACAGTCTGGGACAATGACGAGAAGAAGCAGATTGAGGCCATTTACGAGGGGTTCAGAGTTGAGAGAGACTTTGATGTCGATATTGTGGTTACCTGCACCGGAGTTAAAGGTGTAGTTAGCAAGGATGAAATCAGGAAAATTCCTGATAGAAGCATTCTCCTGAACATGGGGGCAGAGATGGAAATCGAGCCTGCTGGTGAGCTTGTAAAGGACTATGGGCTGGTTAAGAAGTACGAACTTGAGGGGAAGGAATATTTTGTCGTGGCTAATGGCTACGCTGCAAACCTCGCTCTTGGCAATGGGACGCCAATTGAGGTCATGGACAGGACTTTTTCTGCCGCAATTCTTGCATTGAATTATTTGCACAGAAACGATTTTGTAGGGCTCATCCCGCTCCCACACCACATCGAGTCAACAATTTTGGCAGCCATAATGATGCAGAAATAGAAATGCTTTTAAAAAATGTATTCTATCAGGATTGATTGAGGTGATACCATGCTTTTTAAGCCTGAAGAGTATATTGAGAGATTAAGTGGCTACAAGAGAGATATCTATGTTCTCGGAAAGAGAGCCGAGGACTTCGTAAACCACCCGAATATCAGGCCGACGGTTGAGGCAATTGCCTTTACCTATAAAATTGCGGAAAAGTACGCCCCACATTCGGAGCTTGTTGGAGAGAAGGTAAACAGGCTGAACTGTGTGAACCAGACTTTTGAAGACCTTATTGCGAGGTATGAATATCAGAGGGAGCTCAGCCTCAGGCTTGCAACCTGCAACTACCGCTGCACTGGCTGCGATGCCATCAACTCTATCTATCCCGCAACCAAGGCGCTTGATGAGAGGGAGGGGACTGACTACCACAAGAGGTTTTTGGAGCTGCTTAAGGAAATACAGAAAAATGACTACGCCTGCACTGCAGCGCTGACGGATGTTAAGGGGGATAGAGGAAAAAGACCTTCGGAGCAAAAGGACAAATACCTGCGTGTGGTTGAGAAAAGAGAGGACGGAATAGTTGTAAGGGGGGCAAAGATTTGCCAGAGTGGAGCTTTTGCAGCAGACGTTAACTTCGTTCTACCAACTCAAACGTTCAGGCAGGGAGAGGAGGAATTTGCGGTAGTTTTCGCTGCAATGCCCGAAGACGAGGGGATAAAGTACATCCTTCAGAACACCGGTGTTCAGGCCAAGCAGCGTGAAGGAGGTAGCTTTGAGGCTGGCAATAAATACGGAGACAGAACAACCTGCATGGTCGTGTTCGATGACGTCTTCATACCGTGGGAGAGGGTATTTGTCTTTGAAGACCTGAAAGCTGCAAGAGATGTTGTCAGCTACTTTGCACCCTCCCACAGGTGTGTTGGAGCGGCATGCAAGGCAGGATTTATCGATTCCATGGCAGGAGCAGCAAGCCTTATGCTCAAAACAAGTGGTCTTGAGGGTGTATCAGTTTTACAGCAGAAAGTTGCTGAGATGGTTGCTGTAAGCGAGGGAGCCTTTGCTATCTCTGTTGGTGCGGCGGTTAAAGGAGCAAACTACAACGGGTGCTGGCTCCCCAACTTCCAGATGGCCAATGCGGGGAAGGTGATAGGCGTTGATGGCTTCGCCAAGGCGTTGATGAACTTAGTTGACATTTCGGGAGGTATTATTGGCACCTCTCCATCAGAGTTCGACCTCGAAATGGTTGGAGACTTCCTGCAGGCAAGTGAGAAATTCACTGCTGAGCAGAGGCTCAAAATAGTGAAGTTTATCGAATTCTGGGCGACTTCATCCCACCTTGTTGGAGCGTTCCACGGAGGGGGGTCGCCTGCTGCTGCTCTCGTAACCCTAAGGTTTTTGATGGATATGGATGGTAGGGAGGAGGCTGTTAAAAACTGTATTGATTTTTAATCTTCTATTTTCTTCTTTAATAAGCACATCCATAAGAATAAGTTATGCTCCGGCCGGGATTTGAACCCGGGTCGCCGGCTCGAAAGGCCGGAATGATTGGCCGGGCTACACCACCGGAGCTTAGAGGGGAATTAAAGGGGGCAGATATATATCACTTTCGCCTACCTCTCCGCCAGCTTTACCTCCACCTCCACGACATCTCCAACCTTAAGCTCGTTCATGCTGTAGTAGTCGTAGGAAACAGTAAGGAAAGCATCAAACTGCATGAGCTCCTCTATTCTCTTGGCCAAGTCCATCCCCATTTGCAGCCCAAACTCGATTATCTTGGCAGGGTCGCTGAAATCGGCTTTTGCCATAACACCCGGCTTCCTACTAACGGACTTTAGATACAGCAGAACTTCATCGTCACTTTTCAGCTCGATCCTGACTATTCTGTACATCATGCTCCGCCTTAACTCCAAAACATAAATACATTTGCGGTAAAAATTAATAACCATCGCCCAGATTCAATGCATGCTCAGAGAAAGCAGGATGAAGAAGGGCATGGATCCAAAAGCCCTCAGGCTAACTTCATCCATCGAGCATGACAGGAACATTTTCAACTACGATATTCTCGTTGATGTTGCTCACGTTCTAACTCTGAGGAAGGGTGGTTATCTCACTGATGAAGAAGTCAGGGAGATAATCTCTGCTCTCAAAAAAGTAAAAGATTCGGGATTTAAGGATGACTGGCCTTATGAAGACGTTCACGAGGCCATTGAGGCTGAAGTGACAAAAATAACGCCTCTCGGTGCAAAAATGCATACTGGACGGAGCAGAAACGATGAAGTTGCAACCTGCCTGAGAATGTTTGCGAGGGATCATCTGCTGAATCTTGCGGATTCTATTCTGAGTGCTCTGGAAATTTTGCTCAAAAAGGCTGAAAAGTCCCATTTCCTGATACCCGGCTTCACACACCTCCAGTATGCCCAGCCAACAAGGCTCTCGCACCATCTTCTTGCTTACCACGACATGCTTTCCAGAGATTTTGAAAGGGTTGTTGAAGCTTTCAGAAGGGTGAACAGGTCTCCTCTCGGTTCTGCAGCTTTTGCCTCCACTGGCTACAATCTTGACAGAGTTTATGCGGCGAGGTTGCTGGGCTTTGATGGAATTGTTGAGAACAGCGAAGATGCCGTTTCATCAAGGGACTTCATAATCGAATCCATTTTCGTCTCCACATCAACAATGCTCTCCGTCAGCAGGATTGCTGAAGAAATCGTTCTCTTTTCGTCGGAGTTCGGTTTCATCGTACTGCCTGATGAATACTCCTCGACATCCTCCATCATGCCCCAAAAAAAGAATCCTGACGTTGCTGAACTTCTGAGGGCAAATGCGGGGAAAATCGCAGGTAATCTGACATCCGCCATGATGATTTACAAGGCAATGCCCTTCAGCTACAACAGGGATTTTCAGGAGATGAATCCCCTGCTTTACGAGTCGCTTAAAAGGACGAGTCTTGCTGTCGAGGTTTTTGCCTCAATGATGGATAAAATAAAGTTTAACGAAGAAGTAATGAAGGAGAAAGCAACAAAAGGATTTGCAACCGCAACCGAGCTTGCGGATATGCTCGTGATAAAGTACGGCGTTCCCTTCAGAACAGCCCATCGCATTGTGGGAAGAATCGCTGCAAAAGGAATTGAGAAACCGGGTGTGGAAGATGTAAACGCTGCAGCAGGAGAGCTTGGAGTTAAGTTAAAGGTAAAAGAAGAAGACCTTCTCGAAGCTTTAAATGCGGAAAAAGTTGTGGAGAACAGAAAGAACATCGGTGGGACGAGCAAGGCTGAGGTAGAGAGGATGATTAAAGGTAGAAAAGAAGAGCTTAGAAGTAAAAAGACACTCCTCAGAAAGCTGAGGGGCGAGGTTGGGATGGGGCTGAAAATGCTTTACGAAGAGGCTAAAAAGCTGGGGGTGGAAATCAATGCATAAAAAGCTCGAAGGCAAGAGGGTAAGGATTAAGGCGAAGGGGAAAATCTTTGAGGGTATAGTGATGCCCTCATTCACCGGAAACTTCGTTCTCAAGCTCGATAATGGTTATAACGTTGGATTTAAGGAGTACGAGCTTGTTGAAGTGCTTGAAGTTGAGCCTTTCAAACCTCAACTCCCCGAATTGGTTAAGAAGGAAGGGCTTCCGGACATAAAGATCATCTCAACGGGAGGGACGATAGCAAGCAAGGTGGATTACAGGACAGGGGCAGTAACAAGCCAGTTCACTGCGGAGGAGATAGCTTCGGAGGTTCCAGAGCTGACTGAGGTCTGCAATGTTGATGCTGAACTGCTCTACAACATCCTCAGCGAGAACATGAAGCCGGACAACTGGATCGAGCTTGCCAGACACGTTTACAAGGCTTTAAAGGACCATGAGGGAGTAATCATCACTCACGGAACAGATACGATGCACTTCTCCGCTGCTGCACTGTCCTTCATGCTCTCGACACCGAAACCAGTGGTTTTTGTCGGTGCCCAGAGAAGTTCCGATAGGCCGAGCAGCGATGCAGCGATGAACCTGCTGTGTGCAGCTAAGGCAGCAACAGAGGACATTGGCGAGGTTACAGTTTGCATGCACGGCTCGACAAGCGATGATTTCTGCTACGTCCACAGAGGTGTGAAGGTCAGGAAGAACCACACATCAAGAAGGGATGCATTTCAGTCTGTAAACGCGAAACCAATAGCAAAGATCGACTACCCCTCTCTCGGTGTTGAGTGGCTCTCCTGGCGTTATCACAGAGGAGAAAGGGATTTGAAGCTTGCAGACCGGCTTGAGAGAAAAGTCGTGCTCATAAAGTTCTTCCCCGGCTTAAGCAGTGATATCCTCGATTACTACCATTCCAAAGGCTACAGGGGTTTCGTGATAGAGGGGACAGGGTTGGGGCATGTCTCGACGGACTGGATAGACACGCTCAGAAAAGTATGTGAGGACTCGGTTGTAGTGATGACGTCTCAGTGCCTTTGGGGGAGAGTTTGCGATAGAGTTTACGACACAGGAAGGGATATCCTGAGGGCTGGAGTGATAGAGGGAGAAGATATGTTGCCAGAGGTGGCGTTGATAAAGCTCATGTGGTTGCTCGGAAACTACAGCGTAAAAGAGTCAAAAGAAATGGTGAAGAGAAACCTTGTCGGCGAAATCGAGCCGACAACGCAGTATTAGCAGTATAGTTCCAACACCTTCTCTCTGGCTATCACCCCCGTTGAATTTTACACTATAATTTAACCAAAAAATCATTAATAAACTTTTTGCTCAAATTTGCAATTACATCTGGCTAAACCACAGTCTATGCGAGCAAATTATTACGGAAAAATAAAAATAGAAATCTACTCGATTTTCTCGAACTGGTCTTTAGTTGCGCCGCAAACAGGACAGACCCAGTCTTCGGGTAAATCTTCCCATTTTGTACCGGCAGGAACGTCACTTTCAGGATCCCCCTCATCCTCATCGTAAACGTATCCACAAACCGTGCACTGGTACTTTGCCATACTTATTCATGTATCATCTCAGTTATAATCCTTTCGTTTAAATATCGTTGCAACCTACAAGAAGTAATGGAAAAGGTTGCAGTGGTGCACTACGGCGAAATCGGGACTAAGGGAAAAAACAGGGAGTTCTTTGAAAGGAAGTTGATTGAAGCCATAAGGAGAAAGACCGCAGCGAAGGTTAGAAGAAAGTTCGGAAGAATTGAGGTGGAATACAAAGAAGGTTTGGAGAAAAAACTATCGAAAATTCCAGGAATAAGATACTTTGGCGTGGGATTTAAAACCAATCTCAATATTGAAGATATTAAAAAAGCGGCTTTGATGGCGCTGCCAAAAAATTTCGAAACGTTCAAGGTTGACACCTCAAGGAGTAATAAAAACTTCCCTCTGAACTCTATTGAAGTCAACAGGGAAGTCGGAGCGTTTATTGTTGAAAAAACGGGGAAAAAAGTGGATTTAACGAATCCCGACGTTACTGTGTGGATAGAAATCTGCGAAAAAGAGGTTTACGTGTACTCCGACAGATATGAGGGGGTGGGCGGCCTTCCAGTTGGCGTTGCGGGCAAAGTCGTAGCGCTCATTTCAGGCGGGATAGACAGTCCGGTAGCGGCCTTCATGGCGATGAAGAGGGGATGTGAGGTTGTGGCAGTGCATTTTTTCAACCAAACGATGCACTCCCCAAAGGTAAGGGAGAAAATAATACGACTTGCCGAGAAGCTTGCTGAGTATCAGGGAAAAATTAAGCTGTACATGGTACCGTTCAGGGACGTGCAGTTCGAGATAATCAACGCAGTCCCACCTAAGCTGAGGATGGTTGTTTACAGGAGAAGCATGATGAGAATGGCCAACATAATCGCGGAAAAGGAGGGGTGCAAAGCTGTAATCACAGGCGATAGCTTATCGCAGGTAGCGAGCCAGACGCTCGACAACATCAATGTCATATACTCCGCTTCAAGGCTTGCCGTTCTGCCTCCGCTGATAGGAATGGACAAGGAGGAGATAGTAGCGTATGCCAAAAAAATTGGTACCTACGAGATTTCCATCCTGCCTTACGAGGACTGCTGCAGCTTTATGGTTGCTCAGCATCCAGAAACGAGAGCGAAGATTGAAGATGTGGTTAAATACGAGAGCTTTGAGGAGATCGAAAGAAGGGCGGTAGAGGAGAGCGAAATTCTGGAGGTGGAAGGCTGAACCTCGATGAATGGATGAGGCTGTATGAGGAGATTCTGCATGAGTTCGGTTTCAGCAGAGAAGAGGATGAGAGGGCGGCGAAAGTTATGAAAGATCTGGCTGGAGAAAAGCTACTCGACTGTTCAGTTCTCGAATTTATAAGGGGAAAAAGCGTCGCTGTTATTGGCGGTACTTACAGCGGGGAGAGTGTTGATGAAGAGATAGTCATAACAGCAGGAAAAGCCGTTAACAAAGTTGAGTTTACTCCTCACGTACACGTTACAGACATGGAAGAAGATGAGGATCTTCTGGCTGAGTTGGAGGAAAGAGGATGCATTCTGGTTCTTCACGCACATGGAGACAACATAGACAGGATAAGAAGTGTTGTCCCAAAAGTGAGGAGATTTGTTGGGACAACTCAGAGCATTCCGTTTGACAGAATTTACAACTTCGGCGGGTTTACTGATGGGGATAGGGCCGCACTGATAGCAAAAAGGTTCGGGGCGAGGAGTATAAAGCTTTACGGATTCGATTTTGAGTCTGCAGATAATCCGATTAAGCTGAAAAAGCTTAAATGGGCAAAAATCATCCTCAAAAGTGAGGGGATAATCTAAGGGCCCGTGGGGTAGTGGATATCCTGGGGGTCTCCGGAACCTCCGACCCGGGTTCAATTCCCGGCGGGCCCGTTCTGTTTTTTGTGTTTGTTCACACCAAATTAACGATTGGTTAGCTTTTCCTTGCCACAACTATCACGTCCCATTTCAGAAACTTTTCGAGAAATCTGTTGCTAAAATCATCTAACAGCCTGTAGAGTCTAAATGGTATCCCGAGGTAAGGACTGAACGCTATATACTCTGCTCTCTCCATCCGAAAGCCAGTATTTTCCAAGATGCTTGCCAGTTCTTTGAGTGAATATTCTCTTGGATGCTCATGTGTAAATCCACTAACAAATCTTCTCCTCGTTAAAGCGGCAGCTATGTTCTTGTGCAGCATGTAAAACCTGAGCCGATTTGGAGTGGTTAGAATCAAAAACCCGTTTTGCTTGAGAACTCGGTAGACTTCTGCCAAAAATAGCTCACCTTCAACAAAGTGTTCAATTACTTCAGTTGCCACGACTATATCAAAAACACCATCCTTAAACGGTAATTTTCTTGCATCTCCAACTATAAAATCATAATTTAAGAAATTCCACTCACCGAACTTCTTGATATCAATGCCTAGAAGCTCACCTTCAAGCAATTTAGAATACTCTACCAACTGACCTCCGTTGTTACAACCGATATCCAGCAATCTTATTCCTCTTTTCTTATCCAACATCCTCAGACAATTATAAACTGCTCGTCTCTTTTTGTTCCAAGCGTATTTCTCGACTTCTCTAATTGCCATTACTTGCATTCAAGTTCTTTACCCGTTATTATGGTTTTGAGCAAAACTATTTATACCAAAAATAACAGACCAGCTGCATGGG